>NZ_RZSF01000341.1:0-6900 GCF_004023325.1 Mesorhizobium sp. M1A.F.Ca.ET.072.01.1.1
CTTCTGGCTCGGCCTGTTGGGCGTCAATCCGCTGGAATTTCCCGGCCGCACCGCGTTGATCGGCATCGGCAGCTTTGGCTTGGTGCTGACATTCATCTTGTTGGCGGCCGTGTTCGCCCTTGCCGTTTCACTCGGCCAGCGCCTTGCCGGCGACGGGCAACCGTTCGAGAAAGCCGCCGGCCTCCTGGTTTGGTCGATCGTGCCGATCGCGCTCGCCTACCACATCGCCCACTACCTCACGGCGCTGCTCGTCGACGGCCAATACGCGCTGGTCGCTTTGTCCGACCCGTTCGCGCTCGGCTGGAACCTGTTCGGCACCGCCGACAGGATGGTCGAGGCGGGCGTTGTCGCCGGCGCCGAGTCGGCCTGGTGGCTGTGGAATCTGCAGGCCGGCGTCATCATCGCCGGCCATGTGCTGGCGGTCCTGATCGCACATGGCCTGGCCTGGCGACTCCACCCGCAGCCGTCGCGCTCGGCGCTCAGCCAGCTGCCGCTGACGCTTCTGATGATCGCCTACACCATATTCGGCCTATGGCTGCTTGCCACGCCGACGGCGGGATGAGACAAGGGCCCGTGATGACGCGCGCATGACCCCGAAAACCGGGTTCGATTTTCGGAAAGGGATCATGCGCAACATGAAAGTGCGCCAGCGTCCTTGCGTGTCCCCTAGAGGACGCGCGGCGCTGGAGTGGAAGCTCGCTTGCCACGTCACGGCTTTGGTGATTTAGTTTGTACACATGCAATTTTCGCGTCCTCCGAGCGCGGAGGATCGAGCCGCCTTATCGCTGGTCAAAAAACTGAAAACAGGGGAACGGACATGGCTGACAAGAACGGATTTTTCGACCTTTCCAAAAGCACGCTTTCCCGCCGCACCGCGCTGAAAGGCATCGCCGCCGGCGCCGGCCTGGCGCTCGCGCCCGGCTTCGTTCGCTACAGCCAGGCGCAGAGTTCGGCGCCGATCAAGATCGGCTTCCAGTCGCACCGCACCGGCATCGGCGCCGCCTACGGCCGCTGGTACGAGAAGACGAGCGCTGCCGCCGTCAAGGCGATCAACGATGCCGGCGGTATCAGCGGCCGCAAGGTCGAGCTGGTGATCGAAGATGATGGCACCGATCCTGCCCGCGGCGCCGAGGTGGTCGGCAAGTTCGCCACGCAGCACAAGACCGACATCGTCTTCGGCACGCTGTTCTCGCATGTGGTGATCGGCTCGGCGCCCGCCGCCGGCGAAAACAAGATCCCCTATTTCGTGGTCAGCGAAGGCCACCACGTCGCCTCGACGAAGCTCAACCGCTACGTCTTCCAGCCCGGCATCACCGACGTGAAGAGCCAGATCCAGTCGATGGCGCCGTGGATCGCGGCGAATGCCGGCAAGAAGGTGACGCAGATCTTCCCCGACTTCGCCTTCGGCTACGACCATCGCGACTATCTGCCGCCGGCGTTGAAGGCGCAAGGCGCCGACGTGATCGCGCAGATCGCCATCCCGCCGACGGAGTCGTCCTTCACCAAATACTTCCCGCAGATCCCGGCCGAGACCGAGGTGATCTACCACGTCATGGTCGGTCCGGCCGTGCTCACCTTCGTCAAGGAACTCGGCGAGTTCTACGGCTCGCAACGGCCGCAGCTCTTCGGCTTCATCGACTCCCTCGAAGCCGTCGACATCAACAGCCCCGGCCTCGAATTCCTCGACGGCAGCCATTTCTGGGAAGGCTCGCCGCGCTACGCGCAGCCCGATGACTCCGCCGCGCAGAAGGCCTATCGCGCCGCCGTCGGCATCGACGACAATGGCGCCGCCGTCGGCGACCCCAAGGACGTCTCCACCGCCGCCCACATGTTCGGCTGCTGGGAGACGCTCTATGTCGTCAAGAAGGCGATGGAGGATGCCGGCTACAAGGGGCCGGAAGACCGCGCCAAGCTGGTCGAGGCAACCGAAGCGCTGAAGGAATTCGCCGAAGGGCCGGAGCATCCGCAGGGTCCGAAAACCTTTAACGGCAAGATCCACCAATGCTTCGGCATCCAGAACATCTCCAAGGTCGAAGGCGGCAAGCTGAAGGTCGTCCACAAGACCAAGATCGAGGACGGCCTCTACGAGCCGGAAGGGGATTACACGACGCAAGCGCTGTGAGCTTCGACGTTTCACCGAGCGTGAGCGCCAAGCCACCCCCCTCTGTCCTGCCGGACAGCCCGGCAGGGCAGTGGGGGGTGCCTCGCGCATCCGCCGGTATCTAGCCCATGCACTTCGGACCCCACCTCCTGCTCGCCGCCCTGGAAGGCCTCGTCACGTCCGCCGTGCTGGCGCTGACGGCGCTTGGCCTGTCGCTGGTGTTCGGCGTCATGCGCATCGTCAATGTCGCGCATGGCGAGTTCTTCATGCTGGGCGCCGCGCTTGCCTGGGCGATCTCGACGGCGATTTCCGGCCATCCCGCGGTCGGCTTCGTCGCCGCGCTGGTGATCGCGCCCCTGCTGGTCGGGCTGGTCGCGTTTCTTGCCGAATGGCTGGTGCTGCGCCGGCTGAACTACAATCCAGAAGGCACCATCGTCGCCACCATCGGCATGCTCTATATCATCCAGCAGCTGGCGCTGACCTTCTACGGCCCGGAAGCGCGCCCGGTCGAGCCGCCCTTCAACTACCGCATCCTGCTGCCGTGGTTCGGCTATTCAGGCTACAAGCTCTCGGTCATTGCCGCCTCCGCGGTTCTGCTGGTGATCACCTGGCTGGTGCTCACACGGACGAAAATCGGCCTGATCATGCGCGCCACCCAGTATGACCGCGAGACGGCGCAGGCCTTCGGCATCCCGGTCGAGCGTGTCTATGCCGGCGTGTTCGCCATCGGCGCCATGCTGGCGGCAATCGCGGCGGTGCTGATCGTGCCGATCAGCCAGGCGCATTACCTGATGGGGCAGGACCCGCTGCTGCTGTCCTTCATCGTCGTCATCATCGGCGGGCTCGGCTCGCTGCGCGGCACGGTGGTCGCCGCCATCCTGATCGGCCTCTCCGACGGCATTGTCTCGGTGTTCTTCTCGCCGACCTTGGCCAAGATCATCGCCACGCTGGTGGTCGCCATGGTGCTGGTGTTCCGGCCGCAAGGCCTGTTCGGGACGGCGGCGCGATGAAGGATGCTTCGCCGGCGAAAATCTACGCGCTGCATATCGGCGTCATAGCGCTCATGTTCGCGCTGAATTTCGTCCTGCCCGATTATCATCAGGGCCTGTTCGCGCGCATCATGGCGCTTGCGGTCTTCGCCATGGGCTACAATCTGCTCTTCGGCTATGTCGGCCTGCTCAGCCTCGGTCACGCCATGTTCTTCTCGGCCGGCCTCTATGGTGCCGGGCTGGCTGTCTATCAATTGGGGTGGGGCGTGCCGGAAGCCTTCGTCGCCGGGGTTGCCTGCGGCGCCCTGCTTGCCTTGGTCATCGGCCTGCTCGCGCTGCGCACATCGGGTGTGGCGTTCATGATCGTCACCATGATGTTCGCGCAGGTCTTCTATCTGCTCATCCTATATTTCGCCGCCTGGACCGGCGGCGACCAGGGCCTTGTCATCCAGCAGCCGTCGAGAATAATCGCGATCGGCGGCGCATCGCTCGACCTGACCAATCCGACTGTGCGCTACATGAGCGCTCTGGCGCTGTTCTCGGTCGTGCTGCTCATCACGCTTGTTATCGTTCGCTCCCGCTTCGGCCGCGTTCTGGTCGCCATTCGCGAGAATGAGGAGCGCACGAAGATGCTGGGCTACGACACCGTCGCCAACAAGCTCGTCGCCGTCATTGCCTCGGGCGCCATCTGCGCCGCGTCCGGTGCGGCTTATGCGCTGCTGTTCGGCTATATTGGATCGAGCTTCGCGTCGGTGCAGTATTCGATCCTGCCACTGCTCTGGGTGCTGCTCGGCGGCGCCGCGACCATTCTCGGGCCGCTCATCGGCACGCTGTTCATGTATTATGTCACCGACATCACCAGCGGCTTCACCTCCGCCTATCTTTTGATCGTCGGCGTAGCGCTGATCCTGCTGGTGCTCTTCTTTCCGAAGGGGGTTCTGGGCAGCGCCCGCCAGCGCTGGCTCGGATGGCTGCCGTGATGCCGCTGCTCACCACCAAGGGTCTTTCGCGCCGTTTCGGCGGCCTGCGCGCCGTCGACGGCGTCGATTTCGCGCTGATGCCGGGCGAAATCCGCGCTATCATCGGCCCCAATGGTGCCGGCAAGACAACTTTCGTCAGCCTGCTCAGCGGCCGCATCCAGCCGTCCTCCGGCATGATCGTCTTCGACGGCGCCGACATCACGACCATGCCGGCTTACAAAAGGGTTCGCCTCGGCGTTGCCTACACGTTCCAGATCACCAGCGTCTTCGCCAACCTCACGGCCTACGACAATGTCGCGCTGCCGGTGCAGCGCACGCTGACCGACGGCCGCTCGAAGGGGCAGGTGAGGAGCGGCGTCATGGCGGCGCTGGAACGCACCGGCCTCGCCGACCGCGCCGGCACCCCGGCCGGCCAGCTTTCCTACGGCCACCAGCGTCTGCTGGAGGTGGCGATGGGCCTGGCGCTGAGGCCGCGCCTGTTGATCCTTGACGAGCCGACGCAAGGGCTGGCCGACAGCGAGATCGACAATTTCGTCCTGCTGGTGCGCGAGATCGCCAAGCATGCCACCGTGCTGCTCATCGAGCACAACATGCCGGTGGTCATGCAGCTTGCCGATCGCATCACCGTCTTCAATTCGGGAAAGATTCTCGCTGAGGGCACGCCCGAGCAGATCCGCGCCAATGCCGAGGTGCAGGATGCCTATCTCGGAGCGACCCATGGCTGATCTCCTCGGCACCGAAAGCGGGCTGCTCGCCATTTCGGGCCTCGACTGTTTTTACGGCGAGGTGCAGGTGCTCTACGGGCTCGACCTTGCCCTCAACAAGGGCGAAGTGCTTTGCCTGTTCGGCCGCAACGGCGCCGGCAAGACGACGACGCTGAAGGCGATCATGGGGCTGGTTCCGGCCGCTGCCGGTTCGATCAGACTGGCCGGCAAGGAGCTGACCGGGCTTGCCGCGCATGACGTGCCGAAGACGGGCGTCGCTTATGTGCCGCAGGGCCGGCGATTATTCGCCGACATGACGGTGGCGGAAAACGTCGAGATCGGCCTGATGGCCCGCGGCAAGGGCAAGGCGACGCGGGAACGCGTCCTCGACCTTTTCCCGCTGTTGCGAGAGCGCTTGAAGCAACGCTCCGGCACGCTTTCCGGAGGCGAGCAGCAAATGCTCGCCATGGCGCGTGCGCTCTGCCTCGAGCCGCAGGTGCTTCTTCTCGACGAGCCCACCGAAGGGCTGATGCCGTCGATGATCGCCAAGATCCGCGAGACGGTGGCGAAGCTGCGCGATCTGGGCGTCTCGACGATCCTGGTCGAGCAGCGCGTCGACGCCGTGCTGTCGGTCGCCGACCGCATCTCATTCATCGAGAACGGCCGCAACCGCGAGACGGTCGATGTCGAGGAACTGCGCGCCGACCCCTCCGCGGTTCGGCGCTATGTAGGCGTGGGCTGAAGGTCACTGCGAAGCAGCGGGAGCTGGCGCCGACCCCCACCCGGACCTGGCCCGACCTCCCCACAGGGGAGGTAAAGCTCTGCACCGTTTCACCTAAAAAACAAAAACCCCGCGATCAAAAACGTCGGGATCAGCACCAGGCCGGACCACGCCATGTAGCCGAAGAAGCCCGGCACCTTGAAGCCGCGATGTCTGGCGATAGCAAAGACCATGAAGTTCGGCGCATTGCCGATATAAGTGTTGGCGCCCATGAACACGGCGCCGGCCGAGATCGCGGCGAGCGTGGAGGCCGCCTCCGTCATCAGGTGCCTGGCGTCGCCGCCGGCAAGCTCGAAGAACACCAGATAGGTCGGCGCGTTGTCGAGGAAGGACGACAGCGCTCCGGTCAGCCAGAAATAGGCGAGATCGTCGGGCTGGCCGTCCGCCGAGGTGACCAGCGAAACCAGCGGCGCCAGCGCGCCGTCGGGCCCGGCTCTCAGGATGGCGATAACCGGCACGATGCAGATGAAGATGCCGGCAAACAGTTTCGCCACCTCGGCGATGGGCCCCCAACTGAAGCCGTTCGCTTCCCTGTGGTTTTTGTACGAGACTTTGAGCGACAGAAAGGCCAGCGCCAGGATGATCGCGTCGCGGACCAGGTTCTGCAGTTCCAGGCCGATGCCGAGGATCGGGATGCTGATGCCCGGCTTCCAGCTGGCGGAAAGCAGGATCGCACCGATCACGCCGGCCAGCAGCGGCAGGTTGGCGAGACCCCGCAGGCGCACCTTCGTGTCCGGTGTCGGGTCCTTGATCTTCGGCAAGCCGCCCTCGCGGCGATGCAGCACGATGTCGAGCGCCAGGAAGATGATGAGCACCAGTCCGCCGGTGAACAGCGTCTCGCGCCAGAGATTCGCGGTCGTCCAGAAGAAGTCGACCCCGCGCAGGAAGCCGACGAAGAGCGGCGGGTCGCCGAGCGGGGTCAGCGAGCCGCCGATGTTCGAAACCAGGAAGATGAAGAAGATCACCACATGCGCGTTGAACGGGCGGTTGTCGTTGGCGCGCAGCACCGGCCGGATCAGGATCATCGAGGCGCCCGTCGTGCCGATGACCGAGGCAAGGATTGCGCCGATCAGCAGCAGGCCGGAATTGACCAGCGGCGTGCCGTGGATGTTGCCGGCGACCAGGATGCCGCCGGAAATGGTGAACAGCGCGAACAAAAGGATGATGAAGGACAGATATTCTGTGAGCAGCGTGTGCAGCACCGCCTCGCTTGCCGCCGGCATGCCGAAAGCGATCGCCAGCGGAACCACGGCAAGTGCCGCCCACGCGGCGGCGATCTTGCCGTAATGATGCTCCCAGACATGATGGAACAGGAGCGGCCCGGTCGCGATCGACAGCAACAGGC
>NZ_RZSF01000342.1:0-6884 GCF_004023325.1 Mesorhizobium sp. M1A.F.Ca.ET.072.01.1.1
CCTTCGTAATGGTCGCGCACCAGCCTGTCGAGCAGCCGTACGCCAAAGCCGGAGCCCCAGGATTGGTTGATCTCGCTCGCCGGCGCGCCCATCGCGGTGCCGGCGATGTCGAGATGCGCCCAGGGCGTGTCCTTGACGAAACGCTGCAGGAACTGCGCGGCGATGATGGCGCCGCCATAGCGGCCGCCGATGTTCTTCATGTCGGCGTTCTTGGACTCGATCAGCTTGTCGTATTCGGCGCCAAGCGGCATGCGCCACAGCCGCTCCTGCGTCGCTTGGCCGGCGCCGAAAAGCCTGCCGGCCAACTCGTCATTGTTGGAAAACAGGCCGGCATAGTGCTGGCCAAGCGCGACCATGATGGCGCCGGTCAGCGTCGCCAGATTGACCATGAATTTCGGCTTGAAGCGATCGTTGGTGTACCAGAGCGCATCGGCGAGCACCAAGCGGCCTTCTGCGTCGGTGTTCAAGACCTCGATCGTCTGGCCCGACATCGAGGTGACGATGTCGCCCGGGCGTTGCGCATGGCCGTCGACGGCGTTCTCGACCAGGCCGATGACGCCGACGATATTGGCCTTGGCTTTGCGGGCGGCCAACGCACGGATCAGTCCGGTGACCGCGGCGGCACCGCCCATGTCGCCCTTCATGTCCTCCATGCCGGAGGCCGGCTTCATCGAATTGCCGCCGGTGTCGAAGGTGACGCCCTTGCCGATGAAGGCGATCGGCGCGTCCTTGGCCTTGCCGCCCTTCCATTGCATGACGGCCATGCGGGCGCCGCGCGGCGAGCCCTGCGCGACGCCAAGCAGCGAGCCCATGCCGAGCCTTTTCATCTCCTTCTCGGTGAGGATCTCGACCTCGACGCCGAGGCCTTCCAGTTCCTTCGCGCGAGCGGCGAACTCGACCGGACCGAGCGTATTGGCCGGCTCGTTGACGAGATCGCGCGCAAGCAGCACGCCTTCGATAACGGCCTCTTCCGCGGCGAACGCCTTCTTGGCGGCGGAAGGGTCGGCGCAGTGGATGGTTATCTTGGCCGGCTTTGCGGTTTCGGCCTTTTTGCTCTCCGCGCCCTTGGCGTCGGATTGGCCGTCTTCCTTGTCCTTCCTGGTCTTGTATTTGTCGAAGCCGTAGCTGCGCAGCAGGATGCCGGCGGCAAGGTGCGCCGCCTGCCTGCCGTCCGGCTGGAAGTCCGGAAGATCGAGGATGACTGCGACTTCCACAGCCTTGCGCAGCGCGGCGGCAACCGCGCCGCCGAGCTTCAGCCAGGCGTAGTCGTCGAGGCTTGCGACCTTGCCGGCGCCAACCGCCACCAGCCGGTCGACTGAGGTTCCCTCCGGTGCCAGCACTTCCACCGAGCTCGCGAACTTGCCGGAGAAATCGGCGACCGGAAACGCGCGCGCCAATGCGCCAGCCGGGTCGCAGGCCTTCGCGGCTTCGCCAAGGCCGCCGCCGTCGGCCGCAAGCACGAAGACGCTGCCTTTTTTGGGCGCGGCGAATTTGGCGAAGGCAATCGAAGGTCTCGAAGTCATCAGATCCTGCTTCCGGGGTGAGGCGCCGCGAACCGGCTTTCAAGCGTGCGCGACATTTGGTCGTTTTCGGCCATTTGGCAAGACTTTGGCCGAAATCGCTGTCTATATCGCCCCCGAAACCAACCAAGGATTCGTCGCGGCGGAACGCAAGCTTCATGCCGCAACCTGTTGTTAACCATGAATGTTTCGCATTTCTTATTCATTGACGCGGAGACTCCGCCGCGCCGGGCGCGTGGCGTGGAGAGGACAAACCAGATGAGCCGCCTATGGACCCGGTTGTGCAGGCGTCGGCGGATGACTACCTTGTCGGCGGGCATGATGCCGTTCGGCACAATCGAGAAAAGCCTTCATGAAGGTCGTTGAACGCTACATCATGCGTCGCGCTACCGCGATGTTCCTGGCGGCGCTGGCGTGGACACTGGCGATCGTGTGGACGACGCAGGTGCTCGCCAAGATCGATTTGGTCACCGACAGCGGCCAGTCGGCGTTGACCTTCTTCGAAGTCGCGGCCCTGATCATCCCCTCGATCGTCCCGATCGTGGTGCCGTTCGCGCTTGTGGTCGCGGTGGCGCAGACGCTGAGCGCCATGAACACGGATTCGGAGCTGGCGGTGATCAACGCCGCGGGCGCCTCGCGTTGGGCGATCGCGCGGCCGATCCTTCTGCTGGCGCTGGCGGCCAGCGTCTTTTCCTTTGCCGTCGATAACGGCGTCGATCCCTATGCCAGGCAGAAGAACCGGCAGCTGGTGGCGGCCTCGCGCGCCGACCTTCTGTCACTGATCATCCAGGAAGGCACCTTCCGTAAGATCGACGACGGCCTGTTCCTGCAGATCGGAGAACGGCTGCCCGACAACAAGCTCGGCGGCATCTTCGTCGCCGATTCGCGCGAGGAAGGCGCCAACCTCACCTATTACGCAAAGACCGGCAGCATCGTCGAAAAAGGCGACGAGAAGGTGCTGATGATGAATGACGGCGTCATCAACCGCAAATCGGTGACCGGCGACCTTTCGGTCATCCGTTTCACCTCCTACGCCTTCGACCTGTCGGCCTTCATGTCGGCGGCGAACGAGATCACGCTGCTGCCCAAGGACCGGACGACGCCATACCTGCTCGACCCGGATCCCAACGACAAGATGTACCAGCGCAATCCGGGCAGCTATACGGCCGAGGTCAACCAGCGCTTCTCCGAATGGTCCTATTCGCTGGTCTTCGCGCTGATCGCGCTTGCGGTCGCGGGCGACGCGCGCTCGCACCGCGAGGCGCGCATCCATCCGCTGATCACGGCAATCGCTATCGCCCTTTTCGTCCGCTGGCTTGGCTTCTTCGCCGCCGGCAAGGCCGACAAAGTCTGGTACTACGCCTATATGGTCTACGCCGTTCCGATCGTGGCGTCGGCGGTCTCCGCCTGGTTCATCGTCTCGTCGCGGAGCATGGAACTGCCCGCCGCCTGGGCCGACTGGATGACGAATCTCGCCGGCCGCGTCAGCGAGGGCTGGACGGCGCTCAAGCTGTGGCTCGCCCGGCGCGGCACCTCCGGCCAGGGAGCCTGACGATGGGCTGGACGCTGGGCCGCTACTTCTTCTTCCGCTACGTGTCGATCACCATCTGGTTCTTCCTCGGCCTTCTGGCGCTGGTGTTCCTGATCGATTTCACCGAACTTTCGGGGCGCACGACCGGACTGCCGGGCTTCACCTACGGCACCGCCTTCGCCATTTCGGCGCTCAGGATGCCGATGATCATGCTGCAGACGGTGCCTTTCGTCGGGCTGTTTTCGGCGATGGCGACGCTGGTCTCGCTCAACCGCCGCTACGAGCTTGTCATCGCGCGCTCGGCCGGGGTTTCGGCCTGGCAGTTCCTGTTCCCGTGCTGCGTCGGCGCGCTGATGTTCGGGCTGCTGTCGGTCGGCGTGCTCAACCCGATCGCCGCGCACGGCTTTTCCTGGTCGGAGCAGATGGAAAACCAGCTGCGCGCCGGCAAGTCGAACGCCGTCGCGGAGGACACGACGCCTTGGCTGAGGCAAAAGACCAACTCCGGCGACACCATCATCGGCGCCCGCGCCATCCTCAACCAAGGACTGGAGATGGCGGACGCGGTATTCTTCGTCCTCGACCAGCAGGGCAACATCGTCGAGCGCAAGGACGCCGCGCGCGCCTTCCTGCGCGACGGCTACTGGGAATTGCAGGACGTCAAGCTGTTCAAGGACGGCAACATCCGTGCCGAGACCTCCGACCGCGTGGCCACCAACCTCAAGCCGGAATTCGTGCAGGAACGCCTGGCGCGCCCGGAAACCATCCCGTTCTACGATCTGCCGGCAAAGATCGAGGTTGCCCGCTCCTTCGGCCTCAAGGCAAATGCCTTCGCCATGCAGTTTGATTCGCTGGTGGCGCTGCCGTTCCTCCTCGTCGCCATGACGCTGATTGCGGCAACAGTTTCAATGCGATTTGCGCGGATGGGGCAGTCGGCGACGATGATTCTGGGTGGCGTCCTGGCCGGCTTTCTGCTTTATGTCGTTTCGGTACTGGTCAAGGCATTCGGGGTCGCCGGATTCGTGCCTACAATGGTGGCTGCATGGGTTCCGGTTGTCGTGGCTATGTTCTTCGGGGTGACTTTTCTGCTATACAAGGAAGACGGCTAGTGAGGGAGGCTGGTTTGCGCAGCCATAGGCAGGCCGGCCTGGCACGCCTTTATGGGGCGACAGCCTTGGCATGTTTGTTCGCTTGCGTGGTACCGACGGTGCCGGCGCTGGCGCAGACCATCACGGCGAAGCCTGTTCCCTCCGGCACACAGATGCTGCTGGCCGCCGATACGCTCGTCTATGACAACGACAAGCACACGGTGACGGCCGTCGGCGGCGTGCAGATCGACTATGGCGGCAACAAGCTCGTCGCCCAGCGCGTGGTGTACAACCGCGACACCAAGCGCCTCGTCGCCAGCGGCGCCGTCGAGCTCATCAACAGCGACGGCACCAAGATCAATTCCGAGCATATCGACATCACCGACGATTTCGCCGACGGCTTCGTCAACGCGCTGCGCGTCGAGACGGTCGAGAAGGCCTATTTCGCGGCCGAAAGCGCCGAGCGCATGGGCGGCGTGCTGACGACATTCCACAACGGCATCTACACCGCTTGCGAGCCCTGCGAGGACAAGCCCGACTCGGCGCCGACATGGCGCGTCAAGGCGAGAAAGATCATCTGGAACGGCGAGAAGAAGACGGTTCGCTTTGAGAATGCGAATTTCGAGTTCTTCGGCTATCCGCTTGCCTATTTGCCAGCCTTCGAAATCGCCGACCCGACGGTCAAGCGCAAGAGCGGCTTCTTGATCCCCGGCATCGTCTACAACAACAACCTCGGCGTCGGGCTCAAAGTACCCTACTATTTCGCGCTCTCGCCGACCTATGACCTGACCGTCACCGGCAGCGGCTTCACCAAGCAGGGCTTCCTCGGCGAGGCCGAATGGCGTCAGCGCTTCAACAATGGCGAATACAGCCTGAAAATCGCCGGCATCAATCAGCAGGATCCGGACGCCTTCATCGGCACGGGCAATCGCTTTACCGTCGATTCGGGAGAGCCAAACGATCCCAATAAGTTCCGCGGCATGATGGGCACCAAGGGCCAGTTCGCCATCAACGAGCGCTGGAACTTCGGCTGGGACGTGCTGCTGCAGACCGACAAGAATTTTTCGCGCACCTATAACATCGACGGCTACAACGACCTCGTCCACCAGTCGTCGATCTATCTGACGGGCCTGAGCGACCGTAATTATTTCGACGTCAGGGCAATGCGGTTCGAGGTGCAGGAAGACACGCTGTCCAGCGACCCGACGGCGCGCTCCGCCAAGCAGCCCTGGGTGCTGCCGTCGTTCGACTACGCCTATATCCCCGACATGTCGGTGGCGGGCGGGCAGTTGTCGCTCAACGTCAATGCTCGCGTCATCAGCCGCGACCGGCTGGACGCGGTGCTGGCCAATCCGCTCGACGACACTTCCATCAACAACGTGCGCGGCCTCGAGGGCCAGTCCAGCCGGCTGACGGCGGAGGCCGAATGGAAGCGCACCTTCACCACCGATGACGGACTGCAGCTGACGCCGTTGCTCGCCTTCCGTGGCGACGCCGGCTATGTGTCGACCACATCCGAATCGCTGGCGGCGGTCAACCAGATGGCGGCGAATCTCGGCGAGGATGTCGACATGCGCTCCTCGCTCGCCCGCTACATGGCCACGCTCGGCCTGGAGATGCGCTGGCCGCTCCTGTTCTCGATGTCGAACTCCAGTCATGTCCTGGAGCCGACAGCGCAGATCTTCGTGCGGCCGAACGAGCAATATGTCGGCGGGCTGGCCATTCCGAACGAGGACGCGCAGAGCTTCGTCTTCGACGCCACGACCCTGTTCGAACGCGACAAGTTCTCCGGCTACGATCGCATCGAAGGCGGCACGCGCGCCAATGTCGGCTTCCGCTACTCCGGCGCCTATGGAAACGGCTGGGGCACCAACGCCATCTTCGGCCAGTCCTACCAACTGGGCGGCGAGAACTCCTTCGACGCGCCGGACCTCGTCAATGTCGGCGCCTATTCGGGCCTGCAGACCGCCAAGTCCGACTATGTCGGCCTCATCGGCTTCAACAGCCCGAGCGGCTTCTCCGGCTCGCTCAGCGGCCGGTTCGACGAGCAGACATTCGAGGTCAGGCGCGCGGAGATCAAGGCGGCCTATTCCGGCCTGCCGGTTTCGCTCAGCGCCAAATATGCCTTCATCCAGGCGCAGCCGCTCTACGGCTTCGCCACGGACCGCCACGAGGTCACGCTCGGAGCCTCTACGCACCTGGCCGAGAGCTGGCGGATCTTCGGCACCGGCACCTACGACCTGGAGACAAGCGTCCTGGTTAAGGACGGCGTCGGCTTCGCCTATAACGATTCCTGCTTCACCTATGTGATGACGTTCTCGCAGACGCGCGATACGGTCACCAAGGAGGTGTCGCAGAATATCGGCTTCAACCTGTCGTTCCGCACGCTCGGCGATTTCGGCTCGTCGACCAGCGGCGTCGACACGATCCAGTAAGCGGAGGCAGCGCCGGTCACGGCGTGCGCCGTCGCTGGCGTGAAGCTTGGATTGGCGCGTGATCCTTCGAAAGTGGGGCCGATTCTCGGGGTCATGCGCCGGCGACATTGTTTCGCCGCATAGGACGGGCATGGGGTCGACCACATAGCGCATGCGTTCGGAGGACGTGCGGCGCCGTCGTGGCGGATAGGAATTGGGAAGGTGAGATGAGGAAATACCTGTTTTCGGCAGGATTCGCGCTGCTGGTGGCGGCGACCTCGGTTTCGATCGCGGCAATGACGCCGCCGGCATTCGCCAGCCAGATCAAATATGT
>NZ_RZSF01000343.1:0-6870 GCF_004023325.1 Mesorhizobium sp. M1A.F.Ca.ET.072.01.1.1
GTATTCCAGCACTTCAATCTGTTCCCGCATAAAACGGCGCTTCAGAACGTGGCGTTGGCGCCGGTCCTGACCGGACGATTGACAAAGCTGGAGGCGAATGAGCGAGCTTTGCAGTTCCTCGACAAAGTAGGGTTAGCAAACAAGGCGGACGAGTATCCGTCGAGGTTATCGGGTGGTCAGAAGCAGCGTGTAGCCATCGCACGGGCGCTCGCGCTGCAGCCAAAAATCATGCTCCTCGATGAAATTACATCCGCGCTCGATCCGGAACTGGTCGAGGAGGTGCTCAACGTCATCACCGATCTGCGAAACGAAACGGATATGACGATGCTTCTCGTGACCCACGAGATGGGCTTTGCGAGGGATTTTGCCGATCGGGTTCTCTTCTTTGAACAAGGCAAGATCATTGAAGATGGGCCTCCCGGCGAAATCTTCCAGTCACCGCACCACGAACGCACGAAGAGCTTCTTGCGCAAGGTGATCGCGGCGGGACAACGGGTGTAACGGCAATGCGCTTCAAATCCGGCGGGCCAGCAAATAATTGGTGATGATGACGTGCAAAACTTAGAATCTACTCTCGGGTATGGGCAGTTCATCCTCAGTGGAGCGTTGGCAACCATTGAGCTCACCGTCCTTAGTTGTTTCCTCGCATTGCTAATGGCGTTCGTGGCGGGACTGGCTCTGCTATCCCGGCAGCTATGGGTTCGTGCTGTCTCGCGCATCTACGTGGAGTTCTTCCGTGGGACGTCAATCTTCGTCCAGCTGTTTGCCGCCTATTTCGTGCTCCCCCTGGCCGGAATTTCCCTGAGCCCTGTGCAAGCAGGTTTTCTCGCGATCGGCTTGAATGGGGGTGCTTACGGGGCAGAGGTCGTTCGAGCCGCAGTTCAGGCTGTCGGACGCGATCAGACAGAAGCCACAATCGCGCTGAACCTAAGCCGTCGTCAGGCCATGTGGTGGATCATACTCCCGCAGGCAGTCGTCGTGATGCTGCCGAGCTTCGGCAATCTCGCCATCGAGATCATGAAAAGCACGGCGGTTGCCTCGCTCGTCACCGTATCCGAACTGACGTTTCAAGCGCAGATGGTGCGTTCTCAAACCGGTGAGACCGCAATGCCGTTCATGCTGATTTTGGTCACTTACCTTGTGATCGCCTCGGTCCTTATGGGCCTGGTGCGCTGGCTGGAGAGACGATTTAGCCGCGGCATGGCGATTATGGGAGCGTGAGGAGACATGGACTGGAGTTGGGATTTTGTTACGGAAATAATGCCTGCCCTAATCCAGGGGCTCATCGTGACGGTGGAGATTACACTGGTGTCGTCCGTCGTTGCGATGGTCATTGGTCTCTTGTTTGCAGTAGCGAAGATGTCGCCGGTCAATTCCTTGCGACGGACGGCCGTAATTGTCACGGAAGGGATCAGGCGAACGCCGCTGCTGGTGCAGCTCTACTTCCTCTTCTATGTTCTGCCCGACCTTGGAGTGCTTCTGTCTCCTTTTGGAGCAGGCGTGATCGGTCTCGGGCTGCACTACGGCACCTATTTGTCGGAGGTCTACCGGGCGGGAATTATCAACGTTCCCGTTGGCCAGTGGGAAGCGGCAAGAGCGTGCAACCTGACGTCCCGACAGACCTGGACAGAAATTGTTCTGCCGCAAGCGATCCCGCCGATGATACCGCCGCTGGGGAACTATGTGATCGCGATGTTCAAGGAGACGCCGATACTCTCCGCGATAACCGTAATGGACCTGATGGGTGAGGCTCTTGCCCAGGCCAACTTCAACTATCGCTATCTCGAACCAATCACGCTCGTGGCAGCCGGCTTCCTGATTGTCAGTCTATGCTCCGCGGCCATCATCAAGCTTCTTGAAAACTATCTGAACCTTCGTGCTTCTTGAGCAGTAGAACAAAAGGGCTAACATGACCGCACCAACGTTACGCTTCGAAATTTCAGAGTATCGAGCTCGGCTCGAGGCGACCCGAAAAGCAATGCAGCGCGACGGTGTTGACCTTCTGATCGTCACAGACCCCGCAAACATGGCATGGCTCACCGGCTATGACGGCTGGTCATTCTACGTGCATCAGTGTGTGCTCGTTCGCCAGGACGAAGACCCCATCTGGTTCGGCCGCGAAATGGATGCCAACGGCGCGCGCAGAACTGTCTACATGGATGAGAGCCGGATCAAGTCCTATGGAGACCACTACGTTCAATCATCTCAGTATCACCCAATGACTGCGCTCGGTTCGCTGATTGCCGATCTTGGCTGGTCAAAAGGTGTCATCGGGATTGAGAAAGACAACTACTACTTCACTCACGCGGCTTTTGAGGCGCTGTCCTCCGTGCTTCCAAATGCGCTGTTCAAGGATACCACCCGTCTCGTGAAGTGGCAGAGGATCGTCAAGTCGCCTCGCGAGATCGAGTACATGCGCGCGGCGGGCAAAATCGCGACAGCCATGCATCAGCGGGTAGCCGAAGTGCTTCGGCCCGGCGTCAAGCAATCGGACGTAGTTGCTGAGATCTATCATACCGCCATTCATGGCGTTGACGGCATTTGGGGTGATTACCCCGCGGCAGTTCCCATGATCGGCGCCGGGATCGATGCCTCCGCGCCCCACCTAACGTGGTCTGATCGTGAGCTTCGTTCAGGGGAAAGCATCTTCTTCGAACTCGCGGGCGTCCACAAGCGGTACCATTGCCCACTCTCGAGAACCTTTTACCTCGGTAGGCCTGACCAGAAGTTCATCGACGCGGAAACGGCCGTGCTTGAGGGTATGGCGGCTGGACTCGAGAAGGCTGTACCGGGCAATGCCTGCGAAGACGTTGCGCAGGCCTACTACGGAGTCATTGAAAGTTACGGACTGAAAAAGCCAAGCCGTACCGGCTACTCGATCGGCCTTGCCTATCCCCCGGACTGGGGCGAACACTCCGCGAGCTTCCGGACCGGCGACCGTACCGAGTTGCGTCCCGGAATGACTTTCCACTTTATGTCTGGCCTCTGGTTCGGCGACTGGGGCATCGAAATCACCGAGAGCATTTTGATCACTGACAGTCAGCCGGAATGCCTGGCGAACTCTCCACGACAATTAATTGTGATCGACTGATGCGCACATCCAACGGCATGGAACTCCGCCTCGGCGGCGAGGGATTTGGTCTGCCGGCAGGGAGCGAGGAGAAAATCCTCTCTCTCCGACACTACATGCATGAAAACCCGGAGCTTTCGAACGAAGAGTACAAGACTCAGGCAAAAATTGCTGAGTTTCTGGCTTGCGCGGGGATCCGGAATGCTGACGTCTTTCACAAGACTGGCCTGTTCATCGATATAGTCGGCGAAGGCAATGGTTTTCCGTTCAATGTCGTCGTTCGCGGTGACATCGATGCATTGCCGATCGAAGAGGCGCGACCTGACCTCCCATACCGGTCGCGCGTTCCTGGAAAAATGCATGCATGCGGCCACGACGCACATGCGTCGGCTGCGCTTGGGGTCGTTTTGGCGGCTATTGCCTATCGCCAGCATTTCGCGGGCAAAGTCCGCGTCATCTTTCAGCCCGCGGAGGAGGCTGAGCCGCTTGGCGGCCGGACGGTTGCTGAGCAGGGTCTCTTAGACGGATTCGATTGCGCGGTGGGCATGCATGCGAACCCGGAAATACCATCCGGGAGATTTTCGGTCCTGGCAGGTCCGGTAACGAAGTCTTCCGATGAATTTCAGGTCGTCTTCATGGGCAAAAAGAGCCACGGCGCGTGGCCTGAGTTAGGCATCGACGCCATAGCGATGGCCTCCAGTTTCGTCACCGAAGTCCAGAAGCTGATATCTCGGGAAAGCCATGCGGACGAGGCCCCTGTGATTTCTATCGGTCGTTTCCACGGCGGTGAGGCAACCAACATCGTCTGCGATCGCGTAGTTCTCGATGGCACACTGCGCACCCGATCACCGGAAGCGCGTCATCGACTCCGCGCACGCCTCGAAGAACTTGCCAGCCACATCGCCGCGATGCATCGCGGAGAGGCTAAGTTCAAACTGGTTTCCGGAGAACCACCTGTCGTCAACGATCCGAACATTAGTCAGCGAGCAAGAGAGGCGATTGCCGATATCTATGGGATGGAATCGCTCGTCCCGACGAGGCCTCTAGCGGGAGCTGACGACTTCGGATTCTACGCTGAGAAACTCCCATCAGTTTATTTCTGGTTCGGCTGCCACAATGAAGCCTTGGGAAACAGGACCCATGTCCATACCTCAGAGTTCGGAGTTTCGGATGATGATGTGCTGCGCGCCGCGCGCGCCGCGTGGGCCATAGTCAGAACCCTTCAGCGTTCAGCAAATGAGGCCAGACCGTCATGAGTACAACACTGATCAAGCATGTTGAAGCCTCACTCGATGCTGGAATGGCAGGCCAGATCGTCATCGGCTTGATTGCTCTTTCCACGGATGTGGTCACCGAGTATGAGCTGCGGAAAATGTTGCCGGATGATGGAGTGAGCATATCCGCTACCCGGATTGAGACGCACAATCCGATCACCATTGAGAATTTGCAGGGCCATGCACATGAGATAGCAAGGGCAGCGGAGTTGTTTGTTCCGCGCGAGGCAGTGGATGTGTTTGCATACGGCTGCACATCTGGATCTGCCCTTATTTCGCAAGCTAAACTCGAAGCTGAGCTTCATCGTACCGCTCCCGGGGCGAAGCTAACGTCGCCCATGACCGGCGCGTACAAAGCTTTCCGAAATCTTGGAATTGCACGCGTTTCAATGTTGACTCCGTACCCGGATGAAGTCACTGAGGCAATGATCGGTTGCTTGAGAAAGGGCGGTATATCGGTCGTTTCTTGCGGCTCGTTTCATATCGAAAATGACTATGATATAATAAATGTCACGCCGGCGAGCATTCAAGCGGCTAGCCAGGCGATCAATTCGTCCGATGCCCAGGCGGTATTCATCCCTTGTACAGGTCTTCGCACTTCCAGCATTATCGATTATCTGGAAGAGCGCTTAGGTAAGCCTGTAATTACTGCCCACCAGGCGATGTTGTGGGATGCCTTGCGGCTGGCTGGATATACTCAGCCGCTGACGGGGCTAGGGACGCTGTTCGCCACGTGAGATGTACAGCCACAAATCCATCGACGAACAGCGGGGCAACGGTACTCGTTTGCATGGCGACAGGGTTACGCAAAGAAGCCGCCAGTTGATCGAAGGTTGCCTTCACACCAAGTCTGAGGGAACGTCGTCCCCATCAGGGACCGGCAGAGCGAACCGAATGTTCGCTGACGACCGTCCTAGTGGAACGTGGATTGCAGAAATGGCCAGTTCCGAGGGCATTTTTACTGGCGGGCCGGCAGTAGTGGACACCTGTCGGCGGCCCAATCTCGACATAGCGTCCGATCGACCGCAGATATGCGATTATCTGATTATCTCATCTTTGAGGTCACGCGTTCGCCGTAGGTTTCGGCAATCCAACGCAATTGTGGCACGATGGCCCTCTGTTGCCCCGGCGTTAAATCGCCATCACCAAAGGCGTATCCCCAGTGGCCAATCGCGTGTATGTCGCAGCCAATATCGACAACTGGACACCTCGAAAAACCTGGCAATCGAGAACGCATTTTGATTCACTTCGCCTGGTGATTTGCAGGGAGGCGTTGGATGCGAGGACAGGCTGGGTTCTGGGACATTGACGAGCGCTATGTCCGGCTGAGCGAGGCCGGCGATCCACTGGAGAAGCTGAACGCGGTGGTGCCTTGGGAGGTTTTCCGGAAACCGCTGGCCAAGGCGCTGAACCGCTCCGATGGCGCCAAAGGCGGCCGGCCGCCCTTTGATGCGGCGATGATGTTCAAGGTGATGGTTCTGCAGGCTCTACATAGCCGAGTTCCAGATCCAGACCGGCTTTCCTTCATGCGCTTCCTCGGGTTGGGGCTCGGCGACAAGGTTCCCGACGCCAAGACGATCTGGTTCTTAGGGAGCACCTCACGCAGGCCCGGGCGATGGAGAACCTGTTCGCCCGTTTGGACAAGCACCTCACCAAGGCCGGTTATCTGGCGATGGGTAGCCGGATCGTGGATGCCACGACCGTGGCGGCGCCGAAGCAACGCAATTCCGATGCTAACCCGTCTTATTCATGACGCATCTGGGTTTGTTTGCCGCTGAGTGGTGGACAGGTGGCGGCGCGGCGTCTTTTTCACCGCGGCTGTGTCTGGACTTGTGAACGCGCTGGAGGGTGGAAGCTGTATGGTTCGGCGGGGCCTGCTGCCCCGGCGGTCATGGTCCTGCCGGTAGCAGATTGCTGGCGAGCGCCCGGAACAGACTTGCCTCGGGACAGGCGGCGGCGAAGGCCAGACGGATGCGCGAGACGGTTTCGATGACGCGAGCGCCGAGCTTGAGCAGCCTGAGCCGCAGCGTAGCGAACTCGGCGTTGCGCAGATGATGGGTCGTGGGCACCGCCTCGCGCAGGGTGAGCATCAACCAGTATGCGGCGGTGTGCAGGACAAGACGGACCTGGTTGGCAATCGGTGAGCGGCAGGAGGTGCGGTCGGAGGCGAGCTGGCTCTTGTGCATCTTGATCAGGTTTTCGGCCTGGCCGCGGGCGCAGTAGATCACGTCGTAGATGTGCTCGGCGGAGCCTTTGTCGAGATTGGTGACGACGAAGCGGATGTCGAGACCCATCGCGGTTGCCTCGATGCGAGCGCAGGTGCGGCGTTCGGCCTTCCAGGACTTCGCCTTGTAGTGGGTCTCGGCATAGCCGCGCAGCACAGGCTTGCGCTCGAGCGCGCGGCGGGTGCGGATGTCGTCGGCGCTCTCGTCGACGAGCCGCTGCAGAACCTTGTTGCCGGGTAGGCCGAAGAGGTAGTCGATGCCGTTGTTCTCGCACCAGGCCATGATTTGCGCCCGGCCATAG
>NZ_RZSF01000344.1:0-6740 GCF_004023325.1 Mesorhizobium sp. M1A.F.Ca.ET.072.01.1.1
GCGGATTTGCACGAACTGGCCCGGGGTTAGCTTGCCCTCCGGGTTGGCGACCTCGCCGCGGATCGACACCAGCCGGCTTGCCGGGTCGATCTTGGGATCGATGCCGCGGATGGAGCCGGCAAAGGACATGTCGGCAGCGTTGCTGCCGATCCGCACCGTCTGGCCGATCTTCAGCAGCGGCAGCTGCTGTTCGGGCACGGTGAAGTCGACCCGCATCGTGTCCAGATCCTGGATCGTGACGACTGAGTTGCCGGGCGCCAGATATTGGCCAATGTCGATCTTCGGAATGCCGACCGTCCCGGTGAAGGGAGCTGCGAGTTGCTTTTGGTCGAGCACGGCTTGCAGCTTGTTCACTTGCGCGGCCGATGCGGTCGCCGCCGCGCGCGCGGCATCAAGCGTAGCGTCGGTGCCGACGCCACGCCGCTGCAATTCCAGCGCGCGGGTCAGCGCCGCCTGGTCGGATGCTGCCTGAGCCTTCTGTGCCACCAGATCGGCCTTCTCGACGGCATCGTCGAGCTGCAGAAGCACAGCGTCGGCCGCAACCTTCTGGTTGGCGTGGAAGAGGATGTCCTTGACGATGCCGGCGGTCTCGACGGTCAGGTCGACGCCGCGCACGGCGTTGACGGTGCCGATCGCCTCGACGCCGGGCGTCCAGTTCGAAGGCTTCGCCACGATGGTCGACACTGTCGCCGCCGGCGGTTTCATGGTGGCGAAAAACTGCTTGATCGCATTGTCGCGAAACAGGTTGAAGCCGACGATGCCGGCGCACACCACGGCGAGCAGCAGCAGAATTCCGGTGATGATGAAGAAGCGCTTCACGGATAGTTCCCCTCGAGCCGGCAACCGGCAACGTCAATTGCCGGGACACATATCGACGATAAATCCCGATTTCAAATTGCGGGCGCCTTACTGTACCGTCTGGACGGTCTTGTCAATTCCACAAGGCCTAATGTAAGGGAAGGCGTGATGAAAGCTCGCAGGGCAAACTCGCGCGACAGGATACTTGCAGCGGCAGCCGACGTGGCGCGCGAGGCGGGCCCGGGAAGCCTGTCGCTCGACGCCATCGCCAATCGGGCCGGCGTGTCGAAGGGCGGTCTGCTCTACAATTTCCCGACCAAGGCCAAGCTGATGCAGGGGCTGGTCGAGAATTACCTCAGTGCTTTCGAGCAGGCGCTCGAAGAACGCACGGCCGAGGCAAGCGATGAAAGCGCGCTCGCGGCCTACATACGGCTCTCGGCCGATGATTGCGAGAAGCCGAAACCTTCGGCCTCCTGGATGTTCTCCGCGATCGCCGAGGATCCGGAATTCCTCACGCCGATCGAAGCGTTCAAACGGCAGCTGTTCGAAAGGCTGAAGGGGGAAACGGACGACCTCGGCTCGCTGCTGGTTTGTTTCCTCGCCATCGAGGGGCTACGCAGCATGAATCTTTTCGATTCAGACGTGCTGTCGCAGCAGGAGCACAAGCTCCTGGTTTCCTCGCTTCTCAAGATAGCCGGATAGGTCGCAGGCTCACATCAGCGGCGGCAAAGACGCTGAGACAAAGACGGCGCCTTTCGCGGCGCTCTCTTCATTTGTATCCAGTGCGTGGAGCGAGCGCTCACCGGTACGCAAAAAGACCGCCGGATTTTTCCGACGGCGCGGTCATAGTTGCCGAATGAAAGGTATCAGGTCGGGTCTTCGCGATGCAGGTCGTGGATGGCGACGCCTTCGACATTGGTCGGCAGCATCAGCCACTGCTTGTGACGCAGCGTCCGTTCGGTGTCCTCGAGGCCCATCTCCCAGTGCTCGCGCATCGAGGTGCCCGAGAACTCATAGTCCTTGGCGTGGCCTTCGTAGCCTTTGTGCTGGTAGATCAGGTGGACGATGTTGACCACGCCGGCGTCGGAATAGTCGGCAATCAATTCCTTCTCGCCCTCTATCAGAAATTCCGGCGGAACGCGCTTCAGTGCATCGAGCAGCTTCATCTTCAGCGCATGGATGCGCTGGAAATTGTCGGTGTTCTGGCGCGTGCGGCTGGAATACATGATGTCCTTGTGACGCGACAGCACGTCGGCCATGCCGCGCGGCAGCACGCCGCGAGCGCTGAACAGGTCGACCTGGAAGACCAGCGAGGTGCGGTCCTCTTTCTGGTCGAGCAGATATTGCAGCGGCGTGTTGGAGACGATGCCGCCGTCCCAGTAGTACTCGCCCTCGATGCGGATCGAGGGGAAGGCCGGCGGCAGCGCGCCGCTCGCCATGATGTGCTCCGGTCCGATGCGCACCTTGTCGGTGTCGAAATAGACGAAGTTGCCGGTCCTGACATTGACGGCGCCGACACTCAGCCGCTTTTTACCGTCGTTTAGAATGTCGAAGTCGATCAGGCTTTCCAGCGTGTCCTTCAGCTCGGCGGTGTCGTAGAAGCTGGTAGCGCCTTCCGCCCCCGGCAGCTGGAACCAGGGATTGGGATGGCGTGGCTTGAAGAAGCCGGGCTGGCCCATAGTCATCGTCATCCACGAAGAAGTGCGGTTGCGGATGTCGCGATAGATGTCGCCTTCGGGCGTATAGGCCCAGATCTTCCGGCCCGAGACCGTCTGCCAGAACTGCTCCAGCCGCTGCAGGCGCCGGCTCGGCTCGTTGCCGGCGATGATCGATGCGTTGATCGCGCCGATCGAGACGCCGGACAGCCAGGTCGGCTCGCAGCCGGCGTCGGAGAGCGCCTGATAGACACCGGCCTGATAGGCGCCCAGCGCGCCGCCCCCCTGGAACACCAGGGCGATGCGGTCGTATTGCGCCGTTATTTCCTCGATGGTGGCGGCTGCCGTGTTTTTTGGGGTGCGTTCAAGCACGAGCCTTCTCCGGCTGGATTGCGCTGGTCGCGGACCGGCCGGCGAGATAGTCGTGAACGACCTCGCCCAGTCCGAGCGTCAGATCGGCGATGAAGTGGACGGCCGAGACCACCTCCACTACCGGCAGCTTGGCGACGTCGGCCATGACGTGCGGCCGAAGGTCGAGCGCGGCCGGCGCCGTCCAGGCTTCCTTCAGCGTCACGTCGGTGAGGTAGTAACGGACCAGCTCGCAGATGCGCGGGCTGCCGTCGACATGCGGGATGATCTTGACCAGAAAGTTTGGCGCGGCGAGCGAGGCGAGCACCTGGTCGTGGTCGGCCTCGCGGTGCTTGTAGCCCATGGTGCCGGTGGCGCAGAGCACGCTGCCATAGTGGAGGGTGCCGACCACCACTTCGCCCTCATGCACGATCTTGGGGCTGGCCAGCTTCTTCGGGAATCCCCAGAGCTCGCGGCCGCCGGCGATCGGCGCGTCGTCGTCGAGATACATGGAATGGACATAGCCGCCATGTTGTCCGCCGAAGCGCACAGGAATCACCTGACCGGTCTCGGTATAGTCGCCGAAGCCGGTCGAATCCGGCATGCGGATGAACTCATACTTGACCAGCGGCTCATCGATCTCGAGCGGCTTCGGCACGACGGCTTCCAGCGCCTCGCGCGTCGTGCGGTAGGTGATGATGATGTATTCGCGGTCGAAGAAACGGTAGGGGCCTGGCGGAAAGGAAGGGTTGGTAAGCGGCATCGCATAGGCGCGCTTCACGACTTCGGCGATTTCCAAGCTGTTCACCCTTCAGGAATGACACACGCGACACGCACAGGGATTATGTTGCACGGCACCATGACAGTGCCATGTACGCCCTAGGACCGCCAGCTTCCTGTCGCTCGAACTGCATCACAACATTGTAATCGCACCGAAATACGGGCATGGCATTGTTATGTTGCGGCGCACAAACTATGTGGTCAACAGTCCCTCCCTCCACGTGCGAGATCTGCCATGGGTTCCCTGTCTTCCAAGAATGCGCTCGTCACTGGCTCGACCAGCGGCATCGGCCTTGCAATCGCCCGCGCCTTTGCCGCCGAGGGCGCCAACATCACCATCAACGGCCTGGGCGATGCCGCGGCGATCGAAAAGGAGCGCGCCGGCATCGAGAGGGATTTCGGCGTCAAGTGCCGCTATTCCGGCGCCAACATGATGGACGGCGCGGCGGTCACCGCCATGATCCGCGAGGCCGAGGAGGCGTTCGGCAGCCTTGACATCCTGGTCAACAATGCCGGCATCCAGCATGTCGCGCCGATCGACGAGTTCCCCGACGACAAGTGGGAAGCAATCATCCGCATCAACCTGCTTGCCGCCTTCTATGCCATCAAGGCGGTGCTGCCGGGCATGAAGAGCCGCAAATGGGGCCGCATCATCAACACGGCCTCGGCGCATGCGCTGGTCGCCTCGCCGTTCAAGTCGGCCTATGTCTCGGCCAAGCACGGCATTGCCGGCCTGACCAAGACGGTGGCGCTGGAAGTCGCGCAGGATGGCATCACCGTCAATGCGATCGCGCCCGGATATGTCTGGACGCCGCTGGTCGAGAAGCAGATCCCCGACACGATGAAGGCGCGCGGCATGACCGAGGAACAGGTCAAGCACGATGTGCTGCTTGCCGCGCAGCCGACCAAAGAGTTCGTCAGCGTTGAGGAACTGGCGGCACTGGCGCTGTTCCTGTGCTCGGATGCGGCCAAGCAGATGACCGGCACAACCCTGCCGATGGATGGCGGTTGGACGGCGCAGTAAGTGCAGCCTCCAAAGAAGGTGCGGGGCCGCGCCTCCCTCGACAAGAATTCTTGACAATCGTAGGGGAGCGTTCCAGCATCCTGGCTAAGGGGTTCCCCGCGACGACCCCGTGAGGCGTCAGCCCAACGATCGCGTCCAAACTCTCTTCGTTCAGGAGGTGGACGCCATGCCGTCAACAACTCAGATCACAGTGCCGCAGCTTGCCCGACTGGTCGGCTTGCCGGATGCACCTCGTCTCGTCGACGTACGCATCGACGACGACTTTCAAGCCGATCCGCGGCTGCTGCCGGCTTCTTACCGGCGCGACTTCAGAACCGTCTCGACCTGGGGGGCCGACTTCTCCGGATCCAAGATCGTGGTCATCTGCCAGCGCGGAGAGAAGCTCTCGCAAGGCGTTGCCGCGTGGCTGCGCCACGAGGGCATTCCGGCGGAATCGTTGGAAGGCGGTTTCGCGGCCTGGGCCGCCGCCAAGGCGCCGTTAGTCGCGGCCGACGCCATTCCGCCCCGCGACGGGAAGGGTCGCACCGTATGGGTCACACGTTCCCGGCCGAAGGTCGATCGCATCGCCTGCCCCTGGCTGATCCGGCGATTTGTCGATCCTGGCGCCGTGTTCCTGTTCGTCGACCCGGCCGAGGTGCCCCTGGTCGCGGACCGCTTCGCCGCGGTGCCCTTCGACATCGAAGGCGTGTTCTGGAGCCATCGCGGCAATCATTGCACCTTCGACACGATGATCGAGGAGTTCGGCCTGCGCACCGAGGCGCTCGATCGTCTGGCGCTGATCGTGCGCGGCGCGGATACAGCGCGTCTCGACCTGGTGCCGCAGGCTGCCGGGTTTCTCGCCGCGTCGCTCGGCCTGTCGCGCATGTTCCGCGACGACCTGGAACAGCTCGAAGCCGGCATGCTGCTCTATGACGCTTTCTTCCGCTGGTGCCGCGACGCCACGGACGAGACGCATAACTGGCCGGCTGGGGGTAAGCAACAATGACCGTGCTTGCCAAGGACAGCGCCGCGCAGCCGGTCGGTGTCCCGGCTGTGCCGACCTTCAGTGAAGCGACGCGGCTATGGGCCAAGATCGGCCTGCTCTCTTTCGGCGGGCCGGCCGGGCAGATCGCCCTGATGCACAAGGAACTGGTCGAGGAGCGCCGCTGGATCGGCGAGGAGCGGTTCCTGCATGCTCTGAACTACTGCATGATTCTTCCGGGTCCCGAGGCGCAGCAGCTTGCCGTCTATATCGGCTGGCTGCTGCACCGGACGGCCGGCGGCCTCGTCGCCGGGACATTGTTCGTGCTCCCGGGCGCACTGGTCATGCTTGCCTTGAGCAGTTTCTACATGCTCTATAACGACGCGCCGGTCATCGAGGCGCTGTTCTTCGGCATCAAGGCGGCGGTGCTGGCGGTCGTCGTCGAAGCGGTGATCCGCATCGGCAAGCGGGCGCTGAAGAACCGGGTCATGGTGGCCATCGCGGTGGCGGCCTTTCTCGCCATCTATGTCCTCAAGCTGCCGTTTCCGCTGATCGTGCTTGCGGCGGGACTCATTGGCTGGGTCGGCAATCGCTTTGCACCAGGGCTGTTTTCGGGCTCGGCACACGGCAAGGGCAACGCCGCCGCCGACAGAGGCGGCGTGGTCGACCTGATGTTCGAGCGCGGCGAGCTCGGCCACACCGTGCCGACCAAATGGCACGCAGCCCGGACCATCGCCATCTGGCTGCCGATCTGGCTCGGACCGGTGGCGCTGATCGCCGTGCTGGCAGGGGCGGGGAGCGTATGGGCGCAGATCGGCGGCTTCTTCAGCCTGATGGCGGTCGTCACCTTCGGCGGCGCCTATGCGGTTCTTGCCTATGTCGCGCAAGCCGCGGTGACCTCGTTCGGCTGGCTTTCGCCCGGAGAAATGGTCGACGGGCTCGGACTTGCCGAGACGACGCCCGGACCGCTTATCCTGGTGCTGCAATTCGTTGGCTTCGCCGCCGCCTATCGCCATGCGGGCACGCTCGACCCTCTGCTTGCAGGGTCGCTTGGGGCGGCGCTCACGCTCTGGGCTACCTTTGCGCCCTGCTTCTTCTGGATATTCCTCGGAGCGCCTTACATCGAGCAGCTGCGGCAGAACAAGGCACTGTCGGCGGCGCTCGGCGCCATCAC
>NZ_RZSF01000345.1:0-6719 GCF_004023325.1 Mesorhizobium sp. M1A.F.Ca.ET.072.01.1.1
CCACGGTAAGAATACAGCCCCCACTGCTCGCCGGGACGCGCTCTGGCAGCGCAGTGGCGAGCGCTTTGTAGATAACTTCCATCGCCTGCAGAGTGGCCCAACCGACCAGGAAGCATGGAGAAGGCGGGAGCGGTTCAAACATTGATCCGGGTCGCGTAATGACCTCTATTGGGCGGAAGTGCCCTTGGTTCGGCTGGTCGCCGCTCCCTGCCAGCATCATAATCGCGACCGAAGTGGCTGAGACAGTGTCTGGCCGCGGGCAATTGATCGGTCCCCCTCGAGCCTCAGGAGCATTGGAATAATCGACCGTAACACTCGAGCCAGCGATCTCGACGATTACCTCAAACTCGATCTCCTCATCGCTGATCCCGTCGCTGTCCATCTGTCCAAAGGCAGAGTAACGGCCGTCTGGAATTTCCTGTAGGTAGCTACGCACAAGTGCTTCGCCATGATCTAGCATTCGCTCAACGGCCCCGGAGAAGCGCTCACCGCCATACCGCTCTACCACGTCCCTCAAGCCAACTGTCCCGACTCTGAGGGACGCCACCATAGCTTCGACGTCGCCGCCGATGGCGGTGGGCATGCGTGAATTTGCAAGCAGGGTACGATATATGTCCAGGACGCGCTCCCCCCGCCTATACAGTTTGACGCCGGGGAAAATTGTACCCTCTTGGAAAAGGTCAACCG
This sequence comes from Mesorhizobium sp. M1A.F.Ca.ET.072.01.1.1, assembly GCF_004023325.1. Taxonomy (NCBI): domain Bacteria; kingdom Pseudomonadati; phylum Pseudomonadota; class Alphaproteobacteria; order Hyphomicrobiales; family Phyllobacteriaceae; genus Mesorhizobium; species Mesorhizobium sp. M1A.F.Ca.ET.072.01.1.1. Next base: position 688 of record NZ_RZSF01000345.1, read on the forward strand.
TATCCGTCGAGTACGGTTCTTTTCCCCCCACGTCGAGGAGGTGAGCCTTCACGGCAGCGTATCCGATCAGCTCGTCGCCACCTGCAAACACCGGCATAATGAGAGCCGCGTCCTGCGGATGAGTTCCCGTTGCGTACGGCAGGTTTATGTAGAGAATGTCGCCAGGTTCGAGTGCCTTTTCCCCTCCCACGCCTTTAACGGCGGCCTCGACACAAAAGCTCAACGTTCCCATGAAGATCGGCAGCGTCGGTGCTTGGGCCAGCAATCGTACCTGCCGATCGTAAATCGATACCGCGAAGTCAAGAACTTCATAGATTACAGGGGAGAATGCAGTGCGGATTAGTGTCCGCTTCATCTGCTCAGCTACTGAATTTAGAGTGTGCCTGATGATTTCGGTTGTAATCGGATCAACGTCTGCACTCATGGCCTGTGTCGCTTTCTTCATCGCCGAACGCTGCTCCGTCATGACCGTATCCTCTTATCAGTAAGCAAAAGCGACCCTTCATCACCAACGCGAAGAGAAAATCCAACATCCAGGTAAGTTGTCGCGGTTTGTTCAAGGACGATTGCCGGGCCCGTGATAGCGTCGCCTGCAGATAAGGACATCCGCGGCACTATCTGAAACGGCAGCACCGCATCTTCCGTGAAAGAGTAGGCGTCGAAGGTCTCCGGTGGCCTCCGTGACGCCCCCGGAACCGCTTTTTCAGTCCTCGGCGGGAGTGGCGTCCGAGCCGTGGCCCGCATGACGACGACCTCTAGGTCATCTTCCAGTGCATGGCCAAAGGTCTTAGTGTACTCGGCGACGAATAATTTACGAATCTCGTCGATCGAAGCGCGGACTTCCCCATTGCGAAACGGAACAGGAACCGTTAGCGAGTGCTCTTGTCCGACGAAGCGAAGGTCGAGGGCAACCTCGTTGTTCTGGCTGTCAGTGATACTTCCCTCAATGGCATCCGAGCCAAGCGTTTCGAAAGACGCAGCAAGTACGCGATTAATTTCAGGAAGGCTCGAATCTGTTAGCTTGAGGATACGGGTCCGCGCAGCTGTGCGCGTGATATCGGCACCCAAAAGACCCCATGCGGAAAAGTTTCCAGCATGGGGCGGGACCACTATCTCTCGGATTCCCAGCTCTCGGGCAATAAGCGTCGCAAACAGGGGCCCCGCCCCCCCAAAAGCGATGATCGAGGCTGTGCGTGGATCATGACCTTGCTCGATCGTGATCTCCCTAATGGCATTGGCCATATTTGAAGTCACAATAGTCAGGATCCCGCGTGCCGTCTGCTTGATGTCGTTGAGACCCAATTCCCCTGCGAGCTCAAGGAGCGACGCCTCTGCCTTCTCGCGTTTAAGCATCAGCCCAGTCGAAAGCTTCGCTTGACCAAGCATTCCGAGGACCAGTGCGGCGTCTGTTACCGTTGCAGCCGCGCCACCTCGGTCATAGCACGCAGGCCCCGGCTGCGCACCAGCACTCCGGGGCCCGACTTTCATGAGCCCCCCGCGGTCAACGTACGCGATTGATCCGCCGCCCGCCCCGATGGTGCGAAGGTCCACCCACGGGACCTGTACAGGGAGGCCAACAACACTGCCCTCGTACATAAGGGGTGGCCGATCGCCTCTGATGAAGCAAGTGTCGAAGCTAGTTCCACCCACATCTATCGAAATGGCATCGCCTAGGCCAAGCCGTCGTGCAAGCTCCGCCGCGCCCTCGGCCCCAGCGGCTGGTCCAGACAGAACCGTCTCGACCGGTCGTCGTCCGGCCTCCTCGAAGGTCATCGCTCCCCCGCCAGAGCGAGTGACCAGCATCTTTCCCCTGAATCCCGTCGCTCTCACCCGTTCTCCGAGCGACTTAAGATAATTGGCCATACGCGGCCGCACGAACGCATCAACAATCGTGGTGGAGGTGCGCTCGTACTCACGATATTCGCCGGAGACCTCGTGCGAGAGCGAAAGTTCCCCACGATACCCCGCTTCCCGCAACGCTTTTGCTGCCGCAATCTCATGTGCGGGATTCACATAGGAGTGAAGGAATGCGATCGCGACCGATTCAATACCTTCTGCCTCTAGCGCTTTTGCAGCTTCGAAGACGTCCTTCTCGTCAAGGTGAGTTAGGATTGCCCCGTCGGCAGTGATGCGTTCCGTGATCGGGATTCGCAGTCGCCTGGACACTAAAGGCGAAGGGGGATTCCAGAACAAGTTGTAGGCGTCCCCACGATCTCCCCGACGTGACTCGAGAACATCTCGAAAGCCCCGCGTGCAGAGGAGAGCCATCTTGGGGCCCTTCCGTTCAAGCAAAGCGTTGAGCGGAACGGTCGTCGCGTGAATAAAGAATGCAGCTTCGCTCATAGCGCGAGGCGGAATCGCCTCCGCGATTGCTGACGCCACCCCTTCAACGGGGTCGGCGGACGTTGTCGAAACTTTGGCGGGCCAGACTTCACCCGTGGTGTCGTCGTAGAAGATCAAATCCGTGAACGTTCCACCCACATCAACACCAACACGCGTAGCCATTAACCCTCCTCTTCAATTATTAACCGCACTGCCTCAAGCCAGTATTTGCTGGTAGGCCTGCTGCTGACCATCGTCCGGGTACCGCGTCTCTCCATTTAAACAAGCACCTAAGGTCGACCTCGATGATCGCCTACGCTGCCTTGTGGTTCCAGATCCTGACGCCGTAAGTACGATTCCCCGGAGCTTATCGACGTTGCGGGAGGAAGTGCTGCCGAAGATCGCCTCCCAAACGGAAAGTTTTTCTTCGGAATGCCTTGTCCAAAGTTGAAAATAAGAAGCGCGGGCGTGGCTCACCTTGTGTGCTAGCCTAAGTTGTAGAACATCGGAATTTGCTGCCCGGGGTTTTGCCGGAACCTCAAGCAAAGGGACAGACAGCAACCTCGGCGGAAAGTTTGTCTCCGTCTGAGGCGCTTGCGCACGCCGCCCAGCTCAGTAACGACTGAACGGCGCAAAAACACCTGTCCGCCGAAGGGCGCCACGATGCGGGCAAGCAATTTGGGGACGGCATTCTCGATTGTGCAAGGACAGCTTAGCGAGCTCTGAGACGAGGCGTTCGAGAATGGCAACCCATGCCCAGGCAAGTCCGCTCCACGCAACGGTCTCGGTTTGGCCGGCCACGTCTCTCGGCGCTGCGCGAAATGGAGACAGCGCGCAGGCGTTTTGCGCCATGAAGCGGGCCGGGCGGTTCGCCCAGGCGGTTCGCGCGGCCGGGAGTGGAAAACGACCGGCGGAGGCGAGCTCACTCGGCGTGTGGATGGCGGTGGAAATGGCCACTGCCCCGGCACCGAGCGGATTGCGAGCTGCTTGGCCAATGCGACACCCTGGGCCACTACGATATCAATTTCCCATTTAAGAACGCAAGAGACGGCAGCAACGATGCCGCGATCGTAGGACACGGTTGGGAGACAGCTTTTGCCGACGACGGGGTGTGAGCGGCAAGAGTCCCGCTATTGTAACGACGCGTTGGCGACACATTTCGACTTCGCTTCGTCCAGAGTCGTCGTCAGCGAGGATGATAATCTCGGGTTGCAGTCGTAACAGCAGCAGCCCGTTTCAGTGTAAGCGGTGTTCTCAGGCCACGGCCTTTAGTTCGTGCGCGGTGATGTATGCCCAGGGCAGCAACTCGTCGATTTGGCTGTTGGGGTGTCCGCTGACGATCCTGGTGAGGACGTCGGCAATATAGCCCAGCGGGTCGACACCGTTGAGCTTGCAGGTTTCGATCAGTGAGGCGACGACAGCCCAGTGCTCGGCGCCGCCATCGGAGCCGGCGAAGAGCGCATTCTTGCGATTGAGCGCCATCGCGGGTTCATTCTGCCCATGTCGGGCAGATGGTAGAGTTACACTATCGATGGCACCCATTTTACGGTGGTTGTTTTCGGCACGAAGGTCGCGAGGATCGGGCCAGCGGTGCGATCGTGCGGGTGGAGATTCGGCCGGGCGAAGTCATTCAGGTTTCAGAATGGATGCTGGACCGAGCGTTGTGCGCCGGCATGGAGATGGGTGAACCTCGCGTTGCGATCACGAGCCTCATAGAACTTCATAGGCTGCTGGCCGAGCGCGGTTTCAGGCAAACTTCGACGGATGGACTCACAGCCATCCAGGAGCCGCGCCATGAAGGCATTACCACCACCCGCGACACTGCCAATGCCGATCCAGCAACTAAGCATACCATTCGATACACCGCAGATGCGGGGCCTGAGCGACGCGGAAAGGAGAGCCGTTGTCGTCAGGCTGGCGATCCTTCTGATGGCCGCGGCCGGCGTCGCGGCGAAGGAGGCGAGCAATGACGAGCAATAATCTCCTTCCCGCCACGGTGCTGAAGCGCAAGGCTGTGGTCTACGTTCGACAGTCGACCCCAGGTCAGGTCCAGAACAACCTTGAGAGCCAAAGGAGGCAATATGAGCTTGTCGATGTTGCGCGTCGCTGGGGTTTTCGCGATGTCGATGTGATCGATGACGACCTTGGTCGTACCGCCAGCGGCGCTGTTGATCGCCCTGGTTTCGAACGACTGGTGAGCGGCCTGTGCACGGGCAAAATCGGTGCAGTGCTCTGCCTCGACGCCTCGCGCCTTTCCCGTAATGGCCGGGATTGGCACCATCTCCTCGAACTGTGCGGCCTGGTTGAAGCGCGCGTGATTGATCTCGACGGGGTATACGATCCTTGTCGTCCTAACGATCGATTGTTGCTGGGCATGAAGGGCAGCATCAGCGAGTTCGAGCTGGGCATCTTGCGAACGCGCATGCTTGACGCGGCGCGCGCCAAAGCGCGGCGGGGAGAACTGCGCCTGAGCGTTCCGATCGGCTATATTTGGCACCGCGACTATGGGCTCGGGTTTGATCCCGACTTGCGGGTACAGGAAGCGATCCGCCTGATTTTTTCGCGTTTCCGCGAGCTTGGCAGCGCTCGCCAGGTCTTGATCTCGCTTACCGCGGATAATTTCCATTTTCCCCGTCCTTCCGATGGACGCAAAACGGTGTCCTTCGACTGGGTGCCGATCCGCTATCGGAGCGTCATTTCGATTCTGAAGAACCCATTCTACGCCGGGGTCTACGTCTATGGTAAAAGCGAGAAGCGAACGGAGATTGTCGATGGGCGCGCTCGCAAAAGCTACGGACACAGCAAGCCTTTCGCAGCATGGGACGTGCTGCTCCAGAGCCATCATGAAGGCTATATCGATTGGAGTGAGTTTGAGAGAAACCAGCGCCTTATCGCGGTCAATGCCTTTGGTCAAAAAGGCGGAATCAAGTCCGGTCGTGGAGGTCGCGCGTTGCTCGCGGGCCTGCTCACCTGCGGCCGGTGTGGAAGGCGGTTGGGCGTTGTCTATTCGGGGCGCCCGCCAGGCCACCCCTATTACCGCTGCGAACGTATCAACCAGATGTTGGCCAAACCACGATGCATGACTTTTGGCGCTTCCCGCATCGATCCTGCGGTCGGCAAGGAGATACTGCGGGCCGTAACCCCGATGGCGATCGAGGCGGCGATGGAAGCTGACCGAATGCATCGGGATAGTCTGGAAGAACGGCATCGCATGATGGAGCTGGACTTGCAGCAAGCGCGCTACGAGGCATCTCTGGCCGAACGTCGCTATGCTGCATGCGACCCTGATAACCGGCTGATCGCCGCTCAACTTGAGAAGAGCTGGGAAGCAGCGCTCAGGCGCGTGGAAACGTGTGAGGCGGCGCTACTCCAGAGCCGACAAGCCGAACAGGCAACGCCAATTCCCGATTTCGCTGGCATTGCCACCGACTTGGAGACAGCTTGGCGCGCACCGAATGTCGATATGCGTTGCCGTCAGCAACTTCTTCGCACCCTTGTGTCCGATATCATTGCTGATGTTGACGAAGAGAAGCGCGAAGTCCTTTTGACAATCCACTGGAAAGGCGGCCAACATTCCCAGCTTCGCATCCGCAAACCCAACGCCGGCGAACATGGCCAGAGTACACCGGAAGCTGCCCTTGCAGTCATGAGGTCCATGGCGACGCGTTGGTCCGACGCGGACATTGCCGCCACCCTGAACCGTATGGGAA
>NZ_RZSF01000346.1:0-6653 GCF_004023325.1 Mesorhizobium sp. M1A.F.Ca.ET.072.01.1.1
TCGCAGCATCGGCTGCTGTCGCGAAGAGCACGCAGCCAGTTCTTCCCGTTGTCCGGGCGAAACCAGTCCGTCCGACCACCTCGGCCAGCACATCAGCTGTTCCTCTTTCCTATGAACTGCGCGACTGGATACCCGAGGCGGGCGGTCGCCTCACTGACACGATCTACGAGCGCTATGCGCTACAGTCGATTCACATCCCGCGTGCGAAACCCCATCCGACCCCGCTCGTCCAGTCGGCGGCGATGGCCGCGGTCGCGCCGCCGAAACCGTCGTATCGGCCTCTCCTTCCTGATGCGATCATTGATGAAGGGCTGCTATCCGACGCCCAGATCGAGAGCGTCATCTATGCCGGCGAAGCCCATTCCGACCATCTCGCCGGCGCCTGGACGGTGGATGAAACCTGCGACGTCGTCTCGGCCGCTCCCGACGGCGCAGAGAATGCTGTTCGCTTTCGCCGTGGTTGGTTTCTGGGAGACGGCACCGGCTGCGGCAAGGGGCGACAAGTCGCCGGCATCATCCTCGACAACTGGCTGCAGGGCCGTCGGCGCGCGATCTGGATCTCGAAGTCCGACAAGCTGCTGGAAGACGCACAGCGCGATTGGGCTGCCCTCGGGCAGGAACGGCTTCTCGTCCAGCCGCTCTCGCGCTATCGGCAGGGCACGCCGATCCGCCTTGCCGAAGGCATCCTGTTCACGACCTATGCGACGCTGCGCTCGCAGGAGCGCGACGGCAAGAAGTCTCGCATTGCGCAGATCATCGATTGGGTGAGCCAAGAGGCGGGGAGCGCCGGAGGCGCGACAGGAACATGTAAGTCTTTTGATGGCGTCATCGTATTCGACGAAGCCCACGCTATGGCCAACGCCGCCGGAGGAAAAAGCGAGCGCGGCGACGTCGCACCCTCGCAGCAAGGCAAGGCTGGCCTCCGCTTGCAGCACGCGTTGCCCGACGCGCGCGTCATCTATGTCTCGGCAACCGGCGCAACCGCCGTCGAGAATCTGGCCTATGCCCAGCGCCTCGGGATTTGGGGCAGCGAGGATTTTCCCTTCGCCAATCGCGCCGAGTTCGTCGCGGCAATCGAGAATGGCGGCGTCGCCGCCATGGAGGTGCTCGCCCGCGATCTCAAATCGCTCGGCCTCTACACGTCGCGATCGCTCTCCTATGACGGCGTCGAATACGACCTGCTCGAGCACGAACTGACAGAAGAGCAGATCCGCGTCTACAACGCCTATGCGGATGCCTTCCAGGTCATCCACAACAACCTGACCGCCGCGCTCGAGGCCGCCAATATCACCAGCGAGACCGGCACGCTGAACCGTAGCGCCAAGGCGGCAGCGCGCTCGGCTTTCGAAAGCACCAAGCAGCGTTTCTTCAGCCATCTCATCACCTCGATGATGACGCCGACCCTGACCGGCGCGATCGAGCAGGACCGCGCCGACGGTCATTCGGCGGTCGTGCAGATCGTTTCGACCGGCGAGGCGCTGATGGAACGGCGGCTGGCCGAGATCCCGGCAGAGGAATGGTCAGACCTCCACGTCGACGTGACCCCGCGCGAATATGTGCTCGGGTATCTGATGCATTCCTTCCCAACCCAGCTCTTCGAGGAATATTCCGATGCAGATGGCAACGTCTATTCACGCCCTGTGCATGACACAGAAGGCAATCCGGTCCAGTGCCGCGAGGCTGCGCGCCGCCGCGACGAGATGATCGAAAGGCTGGCCTCGTTGCCGCCGGTCGGCAGCGCGCTCGACCAGATCCTCCACCATTTCGGCACCGACACCGTCGCCGAGGTTACCGGTCGCACGCGCCGCATCGTCAAAAAGACCGGTCGCGACGGCATCGACCGGCTCGCCGTCGAGAACCGACCCGGCTCAGCCAATCTCGCAGAGACCCAAAGCTTCATGGATGACGACAAGACGGTACTGGTCTTTTCCGATGCCGGCGGCACCGGCCGCTCCTACCACGCCGATCTCGGCGCGAAAAACCAGAGACTGCGCAAGCACTATCTGCTCGAAGCCGGCTGGCGCGCCGACAACGCCATCCAGGGACTCGGCCGGACGCACCGGACCAACCAGGCGCAGCCGCCACTGTTCCGACCGATGGCCGCCAATGTGAAGGCCGGCAAACGTTTCCTGTCGACCATTGCCCGACGGCTGGACACGCTTGGTGCGATCACCCGCGGCCAGCGCCAGACCGGCGGGGCAGGGCTGTTCCGGTCCGAGGACAATCTCGAAAGCCCCTACGCCCGTGCGGCGCTACGTCAGTTCTACTATCTGCTGCACCAGGGCAAGATCGAGGGCTGCTCGCTGACGACCTTCGAGGCGGTCACCGGGCTGTCTCTCACCACGGACGAGGGTGGGTTGCGCGACGAGCTGCCGCCGATCACGACCTGGCTCAATCGGCTGCTGGCGCTACGCATCGAAACCCAGAACCTGCTGTTCGAAGTGTTCGAGCAGCTGATGACGGCAAGAATAGAAGGCGCCATCGCCGCGGGCAACTATGACAAGGGGCTGGAGACGATCACGGCGGAAAGCATCATCGTAACCGATCGCCGCACAGTCTACACGCATCCGGTCTCCGGCGCGCAGTCTCATGTGGTGACCGTGGCGCGCAAGGACCGCATCCGCCCGCTCGGCCTGTCCGAAGCACTGGCGATCGCACGCGCGGAACCGCAGTCGGTTCTGCTGGTCAACGCGCGGTCAAGCCGCGCGGCGATCCAGCTGCCGACGGCAAGTCTGATGCTCGACGACGGGACGATAGAACACCGGGTGCGCCTGCTGCGACCGACCGACGAGCTGCGCTTCGGTCTCGATGCCCTTGCCGAAACTCATTGGCAGCCCGCCGACCGAAGGGTGTTCTGCGAGCTGTGGCAGGCAGAAGTCGCTGCCGTTCCGGAATTCACCACCAGTACCTTCCACATCGTCACCGGCCTGTTGCTGCCGATCTGGCGGCGGCTGCCCGATCATGATTGCCAGGTCTATCGCATCCAGACCGATGCCGGAGAACGCATCATCGGCCGTCACATCGCGCCGACGCTGGTCGCGACCATGTTGCGCAATCTCGGCATCGACAATGTCCCGACTCTGGCGCCGGAGGAGGCCTGGACCGGACTGGTGGAGGGACGGATCGGCCTGCAACTTGCCGATGGCCTGGTCGTGCGCCGCAGCCGCGTCATGAACGACTACCGTGTCGAGCTCATCGGCTTCACCGACGCCATGGTGCCGCGCCTGAAGGCATTGGGCCTGATCGCGGAGATCATCTCCTGGAAGCTCAGGCTGTTCATCCCGACGGCCGAGCAAGGCTCCGCGATGCTCGCATCGCTTCTCGATCGCCACCGGCTCACCGGCGTCACCGACCGCACGGCCGCGGCTTGAGAGGAGGCGATCATGACCGGCTCGGCCTCCGAGCTGGCACGCGGTCTCGGCGATCACGCCGAGGCGGTGTGCCGCGAATATCTCTCTAACGGCCATCGTTCGGGCAATTACTGGATCGTCGGTGACGTGCGCAACACGCGCGGCCGCTCCATGCATGTGCGGTTGAGAAGCAACGCTAAAGGCCCGGCGGGCAAGTGGGTTGACGAGGCGACGTCCGAGTTCGGCGATCTCCTCGATGTCATTCGCGAAAGCTGCGGACTTATCGAGTTCCGCGATGTCGCGGACGAGGCGCGCCGCTTCCTCGCCATGCCGCGCGCGCAGCCACAAACCCCCGGCGCGGGGCGCCAGCCAACTGCGGCACGCGGCTCCCCCGACGCCGCGCGTCGCCTGTTCGCCATGTCGCAGCCGATCGCCGGCACGCTGGCCGAACGCTATCTGGCTTGCCGCGGCATCCTGCTCGCCGCGCGTGAACGCGCCTTGCGCTTCCACCACGGGTGCTACTACCGCGATCTCGTCACCGGCGAGACGCAGACCCTGCCCGCGTTGATCGCGGCCGTCACTTCCCTCGACGGACGCATCACCGGCCTGCAACGCACCTGGTTGGATCCGAACGGCAACGGAAAGGCGCCGGTTGCCGATCCGCGCCGCTCGCTCGGCAATCTTCTAGGCAACGCCATCTGGCTCGGCGTGGAGCCCGGCGAATCAATTTCGGTCATGGTCGCCGGCGAAGGTTTCGAGACGATGGCCTCGCTCCGCGTCGTGATGCCGGCGCTGCCGGTGGCCGCCGCGACCTCGGCCAATCATCTTGCCGGCCTGTCCTTCCCGCCCGACTGCCGTCGCCTCTACATCGCGGCCGATGCCGACGCTGCCGGCCGACATGGCATTGAGCGGCTCAGCCGGCGCGCAGGCGAGGCCGGTAATCTCGCAATAGTGCTTCGCCCGCAGCTCGGCGACTTCAACGACGATCTGCGCCATCTCGGTCCAACGCGTCTCGCGGCATGGCTCAGCGATCAGCTCGCCCCGGAAGATGCCCGTCGCTTCCTGACGTCGGGATGACCGGTCAAGGGGCTACAGGCAGGCAGGGGCGGCCTCACCGGAAGTCTCGCAACCATGAGCGCGCAGTCCGCCGGAAAGGCCGCGCCCGCGGCCTGCCTGAGAGGCGATCCCTGCCACCCCCCGGTCACGGCCGCAACGGCTGCGCCGTCCTCCGCTTCGCTCCGGCCTTCGGTGCGGCCACGCCCGGAGCGCGGCCGGGATGCGCTGTCAGGCCGCGATAGGCGCGGCCACAACCGACGGAGACATCGCCATGACCTACGAGCTTCCTTTCGACGACGCCCACGAGCCCTACCACGCCTCCTCGCCGACCGACCGCGTCATCCTCGAACTACAGATGTACGGCCATCGTCCGCATCAGGACGAGCCTGACCCCCGTCCACTCCCCGACGAGAGCGTATCCGGGCCGGCCTGGCCGGGATCGTCGAGACTTTCGCCGGCATGCTCGCCGACACCAGGCTCGAACCCGACCTCGATGACCTGCTCTGGTCTTTCGCAAACGTCTTCCATCGCGCGGCCGAGCGCGTCGCCCGCAGCCTCGACCGCAACGAGGAGGCGCAGCGGTCGAGCCAAGGCGAGCAGGATGGCTCGGAGGTGAAGTCCGTGGAGCTGGAACGGCTCACGGCCGAAGGCATCACCTATATCGAGCGCCGCAATGTGCTGGAGATCATGCGCGACGAGGCCGCCGACCTCTACGAAGCACAGACCGGCTCGGCGTGGCGGCCGCGCACCGGCTCCAAGGTCTCCCACCAGGCGATGACGGCGGCGGTGATCGACAGCCGCGACTTCCTCGCCGCGCGCCGTCGCGCCGAGACCGAGGTGCTGGTGCCAGCCGGCACCAGGATCGCCTTCGCCGGCGGCCTCGACTGCAACGATCACGATCGGATCTGGGACGCGCTGGATAAAGCCCGCGAGAAGCACCCAGACATGGTACTGCTGCACGGCGGCAGCCCACGCGGCGCCGAGCGCATCGCCGCCTGCTGGGCCGAGAACCGCAAGGTCACGCAGATCGCTTTCAAGCCGGACTGGAACCGGCATGCGAAGGCCGCCCCATTCCGTCGCAACGATCAGCTGCTCTCGGTCATGCCCTACGGACTGATCGTCTTCCCCGGCTCCGGCATCACCGAGAACTTGGCCGACAAGGCTCGCCGGCTCGGCATTCCGGTCTGGCGGTTCACGGAGGGTGGCGCGTGAGCGCCACCGTTACTCCCACGTCGAAGAACCCAACCTCTCCACGGTCGGGTTCTTCGTCTGTGCACATCCGTTCCAGGCACCAAATCCGGCGGGAGGCGGCAGTGCGTAAGAGCGCAAGATGGAGAGGGGCCAAATGTCCTCAGGCAGGTTCGGGCGCGCCGGCCTGCGGCCGGCCGGGCTCTACTCGCGGCGTGCCGCCGCTCCCCGAGCCGGCATTCGCCGTCTCGGCCTTCGGTGACGATCCCTCGCGCAGGAGAGGGAGAGGAGAGCCGGCCGGGGCGGTTGATCTGAGAGAAAGGAAAGCGACCAATGACAATGATATTCCTTGGCGGTTCGCGTGACATCTTCGAGCTGCCGGTCCCTGCGATCGAACGCATCGGCGCGATCGTTGCGGCCGAGCACGGCGTGCTGATCGGTGACGCGCCGGGAGCAGATGCCGAAATGCAGGGCCTGCTCGCAGGCTATAATTACGAGCATGTCGGCGTCTTCCATGGCGGCCCGGAACCGCGCAACAATCTCGGCGACTGGGCTGCCTATCACGTCCCGCCGCCGGACGGCGCAAAGGGCTTTGCCGTCCACGCCGCGAAGGACCGGGAAATGGTCCGCCGCGCCGACTTCGGCCTGATGGTCTGGGATGGCGCTTCGCCCGGAACCTGCCTCAACATACTGCGCCTGGCCATTATCGGCAGCCCATGCGTCGTCTACGACACGATGCGCGGCACGGTGGGAACCGTCCACACCATCCCGGACTGGCGCGCCATGATGCACGATGCCGATCCGGACGTTCGCGACGAAGTGGAAACCCGGATGACGGCAGAGGAGCACATTGCGCTGGAAGCCTGATTGTCGCAAGCCGTGCCGACCCGGGCTACGAATGAACGGCGCGAGCCGCCCCGCCCTGATCCGTGCCGAAGGCCGACCTCTTGCGGCCTCTCGCGGTCCGCCAGCAGTCCTTGGGAACATCCCATCTGCTCATGGCGCCGAGGGCAGGGCAGTTGCGGATCAGGCGCGCATTCCCGGCGGCCACGCTTGACC
>NZ_RZSF01000347.1:0-6640 GCF_004023325.1 Mesorhizobium sp. M1A.F.Ca.ET.072.01.1.1
GGTCCCGGCTCTTCCCGATCTCGCAAAGGCGCTGCCGTGGATCAGGCTCGATCTGGTGACCATCCATCGGCCGACGGACTACGACGAGGCGGGCTCGACGCTCGACATCCGCTTCGGCAACGGTTCGTTTTCCGGGCGCGACGCCGACCGGTTGACGGTCGAGCGGCTCGTTCCGGTCGCGGCGCCGACCTTGGCCGGAAATGCCGAATGGACATCGCTGCCGCTGCTTTTGGTGGCGGGCGCGCGCGAGATGTGGGCAGAATGGTTCGCAGCCTCCGGCCTGGCCGGACAGTCCCAACGCTCGCATCGCTTCGACAGTTTTGTCGCCGCGATGGAAGCGGCGAAGTCCGGCGCCGGAGCGCTGCTCGGCTCGCGGCCGCTCATCGAGGCCGCGCTTAAGGCCAATCTCCTTGTCAGGCTTTCCGAGTTCGAGCTTTCGAGCCCATCGGGTCACTTCCTGACGCGGCCATCGTCATCGCGGCTGTCCGGCGCCGAACAGGATTTTCGCCGCTGGCTTTTGTCGCGTCTCGCCAGCATTTCAGGATAGCGCCCGGGCCGGCTCCCCTATCCGCTTCCAATAGATGAGCGTGCCGGTGAGGCCACCATGCGGTTTCAGCGCATAGTCCGGAATCTCGCCGGTCAGCGAGAAGCCGAGTCTTTCGTAAAGGCCGCCGGCCCCCTCTTCGCTTGCTGTGTCCAACACCAGCAGGGTGCGCCCTTTCTTGACCGCCAGTTCCTCGGCGGCCCGCATCAGGCCGGTGGCAATACCTTTGCCGCGATAGTCGAGGCGGGTCATCAGCTTGGCGATCTCGGCGCGGTGCGGTTGGTTGGGCGGGCAGTCGAGAAGCAGTGTGACAGTGCCGACAAGCATCTCGCCATCCCATGCGCCCAGCAGCGCCCGTTCCCCGCGCGCCGCGGCAGCGAGCGATTTGCGCCAGAACTCATGGGCCGCATCGGGAGACAAGGGATGCATGAAGCTCACCGATCCGCCGGCGGCGACTGTCTCGATCAGCAGGTCGGCGAGCATTCCGCTGGTCTTTGCGTCGTCGTTCAACGCCCTGATTTCAAGGGGGGCCATGTCGGTGGTCTCCAGGTGATGAGGTGTCGGGCCACGCTCATCCGAAATGACTGCTCCGTCTTCGGCGGCGCGCCCTTCGGATTTCCGCGATACGCTCGGCATCGTCCTCGCTGAGGTGCCGCCCGCGCTCCAGGATCTCGAGCGTGTATTCCTCATAAGTGAGCCCAAGCCGCTCGGCCTTTTCCAGCCGCATCAGCATGACGGCGTGGCTCGGCGCCTTCCAGGCTTTGTCGTGGGCGGTGCGCCAGGCAAGAAAGATGTAGGGGTCGCCCTTGCCCCAGGGCGGACCTTCGTAGTCGTCGAGAGGCGGCCCGCCATTGTGGGACCGTTCAGGCCGGCGTGCCATGCGATCAGCCCCGGACCAGCGCCACCAGACACTCGGCGGCTTCCGGTCCCGGAGCGTGGAAGGTGCAGTCCGACGGGGCTCCGAGCGCCAGGCAGTCGCCCGGCTCCAGCCTGTGCACGACATTGCCTTCTGTGAAGTCCAGGCGGCCGCCGATCAGCCAGATCTGCTGCTTGATGAAGGCATAGGACGCTGCCGGGAATTCGACCTTGGCGCCTGCCGGCAGGCTGACCCGGATCAGTTCGAGCGGCATTTGCGTTGCCGGCGACAAATGCCGTCGCACATAGCCGGTCGCCGGATCCTGCCAGACCGGCTGCTCGTCCTTGCGGGACACACTGCCGCCCTGCATTTCGGCGCGGGCAATCAGCGTCGAGAGCGTCATGCCGAAAGCCGACGCAATGCGCACGAGGAGCGCCGCGGTCGGACTTGTCATGCCGCGCTCCATGGCGCTCAGCATCGCCTTGGAAACGTCGGACCGCTCGGCCAACTCGGCCAGCGACCATCCCCGCAAATCACGCTCGGAGCGTATCCGCCTGCCGATCGTGGACGTGATGTCGTTCGATATAACAGTCATTCATCCAATATATCGAAATTTCGGGATGAAGGAAGAGGCTGGTCGATCGCATTTTCGCGAGTGGTTTAACGGGCCCTACACCATCCGACCTCACGCGGCTTTAACCCCGATTGGGATAGCTTTGACCCGAGGGGAATGGGACAGGTAACGATGTTTGTTGAACGCGAAGCCTCCGTTGGGGAGCCGACCTCGCAGGAGCGCCGCGACGCCCAGCAGAGCGACAAGCGCATCCTGGGCAACGTCGTGCAATGCGACGGTGCGCGCGCTACCATCAGCGCCTATGCCGAGGATGCCGAAGGCACGGTGACCGGCCTATGGACCGTCGGCAAGATGATTTCCATCAACCTTGGCGCGACGCGAACCGTTGGCCTTGTCTATGCGATCGGCAAGTCTGACCGCGCCTGGAGCAATGAGGGCCAGAACGCAATCGAGGTCAGCATCGAACTGATCGGCGAGGTGCGCGACGGCGCCGAGCCCGGCGCCAAACCGGTCTTCGACCGCGGCATCACCACCTATCCGCATATCGGCGCGGTTGCCCACCGTATCCGCAGCCGCGACCTGCAGGCCGTCTACGATCTCGCCGGCCGCCATTCGATCACCATCGGCACGCTGTCCCAGGACGAGGCGATCGACGCCAACATCGCTGTCGACGACACGCTGGCGCGCCATTTCGCCATTGTCGGCACGACCGGCGTCGGCAAATCCACGGCTGTCTCGCTGCTGTTGCGCAAATCGATCGAGGCGCGGCCCGATCTGCGCGTGCTGATCCTCGACCCGCACAACGAGTTTGCCGCCTCGCTTCCGGAATACTGCGTGAAGGTCGATTCCAAGACGCTCGACCTGCCGTTCTGGATGTTCAGACTGGAAGAATTCGCCGAAGTTCTGTTTCGCGGTCGCGAGACCGTTCCGGAGGAAGTCGACGTCCTGCGCGACCTCATCCCGGCCGCCAAGAACCTCTATCGCAACCCGAGCTCCGGCTCGTATATCAGGCGCGGCAGCGATGCGCTGACGGCGGACACGCCGGTGCCTTACCGCATCGCCGATCTGCTCAAGCAGATCGACGAGCGCATGGGTCTGCTCGAAAGCAAGAACGATCGGCCGACACTGAAGTCGCTGAGGACGCGCATCGAATCGGCCGCTTCCGACCCGCGCTACCGTTTCATGTTCAATTCGCGGCTGATCGAAGACACCATCCACGAGACGATCGGCAACATCTTCCGCGTGCCGAACCATGGACGTCCGGTGACCTGCTTCGAGATGGCGGGCATGCCGTCCGAAGTCGTCAATTCGGTCTGCTCGGTGCTGGCGCGCCTCGCCTTCGACCTTGCACTCTGGAGCGAGGGCCGGCTGCGGCTGCTCCTGCTTTGCGAGGAAGCGCACCGCTACATGCCTGCCGATCCGCGCCTCGGCTTCGCGCCGACCAGGCACGCTTTGTCGCGCATCGCCAAGGAAGGCCGCAAATATGGCTGCTATCTCGGCGTTGTGACCCAGCGTCCAGGCGAGCTCGATCCGACCATCCTGTCGCAATGCTCGACTTTCTTCGCCATGCGGCTCGCCAACGAGCAGGACCAGGCGATCATCCGCTCGGCGATCGCCGATTCCTCGGCCTCGACGCTGGCGTTCCTGTCCTCCATGGGCCAGCGCGAAGCCATTGCCTTCGGCGAAGGCGTGGCGACGACCATGCGGCTCAAATTCGAGAAACTGTCCCAGGAATTCATTCCCGGCACTGCGAAGCGGGAGCAGGCCTTGCCCGCGGAAGCCGGCGACGATGTCGATCTCGCCGGAATTGTCGAGCGTCTGCGCAACGTGCCGAAACCGCAGCAGTCGATCGCGTTCGCCGAGGCCGTCGATACCGGGCGCCAGGCTGGCGACCCCGATTACCGCAAGCCATCGGCGCCGCGCGTACAGCCGGACGACGATTTCGACATGCGTTACGGCCTGAGGCCCTCGACCTTCGGCATGCGCCAGCAGAACGATTGATCGCTCTGCATCTTCGCGCCGACTCGCTAAGAGTGCCAGGAACGGCTACGCCAACAGGCATGGGCAAGTTCGATCAGGAAATTCGTCAGGCTGAGTCGACTGGAGTCGCTTTCGAGGACCCGAGCGGAGCGGACATATAGTCCGTGAGCACGCGCATGACCCCGAAATCGAGAACGCTTTTCGGAAAGGATCATAAGGAACACGCGGCGGGTAGAAGCGCAGAAAGCGGCTCCAGGCGGCCAGCGTCAAGAATTTGATCATGGAATTTCAGGCGCAGACGCGGTTGCGGCCCTGCTTCTTCGCCTCGTAGAGCTGCCGGTCGGCGCGGCGATAGAAGTCCTCGGCACTCTCCTTGCGGTCCCAGACGGCGAGGCCGACGCTGGTGGTGACCTTTAGCCGCACATTGCCCGACATGATCGACAGATTGGCGATCGCCTTGCGGATGCGCTCGGCGAACCGCGCGAGCAGTTCCGCATCCATGTTGGGCGTGACCACGGCGAACTCCTCGCCGCCCAGCCTCGCCACCACATCGTGATAGCGGGTCATGCCGCGTACGCACTGCGCGACGGACCGCAGAACCTCGTCGCCGACATCGTGGCCATGCGTGTCGTTGACCTGCTTGAAATGATCGAGATCGAGGATCATCAGGCCCACCGGCTTATCGATGCGGCCGAACTCGTCGAGATATTCCCGCAGCGCGTCATCGAAGTAGCGGCGGTTCTGCATTCCGGTCAGGCCGTCGGTGAGCGCTGCGTGCTCAAGCGTTTGCGAACGGGCGCTCAGCGACACCGTCATGGCGCGCAACTTGCCCTCTTCCCTCACCTGGCCGCGGATCAGCGGGTAGATGAAGAAGGTTCCGAAGAACAAGGCAGCAGCCAGCAGCGCACCGGTCACGAACAGCAATTTGTTGAGATAGGCGATTCTGTCGAGACGCGATGCGGTGTCGAGAGCGGTCGCGATATCCTGCAATTGGCCATAGGCGTGAAAGGTCACCAGGCCGGCGGCCAGGATCACGAAGATAAAGACGAAAAACGCGGATTCCGCCTTGTGAAAACGCATAACGCCCCGCGGTACTGCGACCGTCGCCGTTATGGCATGCCCGGCCTTACGGACGGTTAACCCGGACAACCGTGACGGGAAGCTGCGCTTACAATTCCAAGCCCCTGATCAAATCGCATTCTATCAGTCCAGGATTGACCATTTCTCGCCCGGGCGTAACCTTTGCCACTCCGGTCCCAGTTGGTGTTTGAACCAGGTCGTCTGCCGCTTGGCATATTGGCGCGTGGCGATCTTGGCTCGCTCAATCGCTTCGGGAAAGCCCATGTGTCCGGCCATCGCGGCCTGCAGCTCGCGCACGCCGATCGCCTTCATCGCCGGCAGGTTCGGATCGAGGTCGAGCGCCATCAGCTGCCTGACCTCGTCGAGCGCGCCCTTGTCGAGCATTTGATCAAAACGCGCCCCGATACGCGCCACCAGTTCGCCGCGATCCGGCTCGATCACGAGGAAGCCTGCGCTGTCGCGGTCGATGAGCGGCTGGCCGCGTGCCGCCTGCCATTCAAGGATCGACCGTCCCGACGTGTCGAGCACCTCCAGCGCCCGCACAATGCGCTGGCCGTCGGTCGGCCGGATCTGCATGGCGACAGCCGAGTCCTGATGCATCAATATGAGGTGCAGCCGTTCTGCCCCTTGTTCCTTGAGTTCGTAGCGCCAGCGCTCACGCACCGAAGGTGGAATGTCGGGCATGTCCGAGATGCCTTCGGCTAAAGCGCGGAAATAGAGCCCGGTGCCGCCGACGAAGACAGCCGGCCGGCCGGACAAAATACCTTCCGCGATCAGCCCGGTGACGTCGCGCAGCCAGGCGCCGGTCGAGTAGGCTGTCGAAGGATGCACGTGGCCGTAGAGATAATGCGGCACGCGCGCCGTTTCGGCCGCGCTCGGACGCGCCGTCAGGACGTCAAGAACCGAATAGCCCTGCATGGAATCGGTGTTGACGATGACGCCGCCCTTGCGCTCGGCGATGTCCAGCGCCAGCGCCGACTTGCCGCTGGCGGTCGGCCCCGCTATCAGGATGGCGTTTTTCACGCGGCCTTCGCCCGCCTGCCTGCCGGAATTTTCGATGCCTCTGATCGCCACGCTTGTGTCCAATCCCAAAGACCGCCGAGTGTCGGTCCCGCTTGCGAATATCGCTTCGCGAGCGGCAGGCGCAAGCGCCGTTCATTGGCTGGCCGAGCATGTCGCCTGCGATCTGGTTTTGCCGGAGACGCCCGACATCGGCGAATTGACGGCCAATCTGCGCGCGGCATTGGCCTCCGAGCCGGTCGACATCATCGTCCAGCCGGCTGAAGGCAGGAGGAAGAAGATCCTGCTTGCCGATATGGATTCGACCATGATCGATCAGGAATGCATCGACGAGCTCGCCGACGAGATTGGCGTCAAGGACCGTGTCGCTGCGATCACCGCGCGGTCGATGAATGGCGAGATCGCATTCGAGCCGGCCTTACGCGAACGCGTCGCCTTGCTGAAGGGCCTCGACACGGCGGTGGTCGAGCGCATCATCGCCAACCGGCTGACGCTGGCCGCCGGCGGCCGCGCGCTGGTGCAGACCATGCGTGCCAACGGCGCCTGGACGGCTCTGGTCTCAGGCGGCTTCGACGTCTTCACCAAC
>NZ_RZSF01000348.1:0-6621 GCF_004023325.1 Mesorhizobium sp. M1A.F.Ca.ET.072.01.1.1
GGGCTCACCCTTCCACACCCCGCCATAACCGGCCTTCGCCAGCCGGGTCAGCGGAAACTGCGTGTCGCGGGATTTCAGTTCCTGCAGGCAGACGACGTCCGGTTCTGCCTTGGCGAGCCAAGCCAAGAGGTTTTCCAGCCGGCTGTTGATGTTGTTGATGTTGAAGGTGGCGAGTTTCATTTGCCGAAGACGCCTCTTCATTCGTCATCCTCGGGCTTGACCCGAGGATCCATGCCGTGACCATCGCCGTGGAATCCTGCGGGGGCAAAATTCTGAGCTGTTGCAATGCCAGCGTTACGGCATGGATCCTAGGTCTGCGCCGCGTCGCTTCGCTCCTTGCCTCGCCCTATGATGACGAAGCGAGAGGCGCCATCCGAGCTTTTATCGTCTCCGCCACCGTCTTCAGGTGATCCGCCACCGAAAAACCCGACACCGCCTTGCGCGGCTTGAGATCGTGGTCGCCGTCCTCCAGCCAGACCACCTCTATTGCCGCTGACAGGCCGTAAGTCGCGACCTCGTCCTTGGTGCCGAACTCGTCGCGCGTGCCCTGGAAGATCAGCGTCGGCGTCTTCAGGTCGGCAAGATGTTTTGTCCGCAGTTGCTCCGGCTTTCCGGGCGGATGGAAGGGGTAGCCCAGACAAACCAAGCCAGCGATCTCGCCCTTGGCAAACATCTCGTCGGCGACCATCGAGGCGACGCGCCCGCCCATCGACTTGCCGCCAATGATGAGCTTGCCGGTCAAGCCTTTGGCGCGCAGATCGGCGATCGCCTTGACATATTCCGGGTTCACGGTCTCGGCGCGCGGCGGCGGCTTGCGATGGCCAAAACGGCGCGCCGCCATGTAGTGGAACTCGAAGCGCGCGACTCGCAAGCCGGCCGTGGCGAGAGCCTTCGCTGTCACGGCCATTGAGGCCGAGTCCATCGGCGCACCGGCGCCATGCGCAAGCAGGACGGTGACAGGGGCGGAGTCGGGGCCGTCGAAGAGGAAGTAGGTCATCGGGCGGGCTTCCTGGCAAGGCCGCACTCCGTCTCAAGCGCGAACATCTCGCTCACCGGCCATGTGCAAATCCACGAACTGGATCCCCTTCTGCGCCAGTCTTGCCCATTCGGACTCCGCGTCGAGCTCCAGATAGCGCGCCCACAGCCGGCGGGCTTCGGCCAGATTGCCGGCGTCGAACTCCAGCCGGGCCAGATTGAAAACCGGGTCGGCATAGGCCTTGTCGAGCGCGATCGCCTTCTGCAGGTGCCGCCGCGCCGAGGCGACCTTGCCTTCGTCGCCCACCAAGCCGGCGAGGTTGAACCAGGCTTCGACGAAGCCGGGATCGAGCTTTATCGCGCGGGCATAATCATGCGCGGCTTCCGCTGCGCGGCCGGCGCCGCGCAGGCAATTGGCGCGATTGAAGGCGGCGATGGCATCTTTCGAATCGATCGCCATGCAGCGCTGGTAGAGCGTTGCGGCCTCGTCGTGCCGCCCCTCCTCTTCTGCGGCTTCCGCCTCGGCGAACAGCTCCTCCAGCGTGTCGTCTTCCGGTGAGCCGAGGTCGAACAGAAGCTGGCCGTCGAGCTCGCTGCGGCCCTCGTCGAGATAGATCGCGTCCGGCCGGCCATGCTGCGAACCGAGATTGAGCGACTTGGCAGTGAGCGAGGCGACCGGTCCGGAGCGATGCACCGAACGCGCGATCGCGCCCCACGTCGCGCCGCTGGCGATCAACCCGGCATATTTTCTGGCCAGGATCAGGTCGCGGAAGGAATAGGGTTCCCCGTCATGTTCGAAGGCGTCGAACAGCGACAGCATGTCGAGATCGCTGGCGGAAAGCCGCGACTGGTCGATCAGCGACTGCCGGGACAGCGACGACGCCTGAGGCGCCTTCAACAAGCCGAGCAAGCGCAGGAAGCCGTTTTCGCTGACCAATTCGCGCCCGGCTTCGCGCTCGGCCTGCACGCGGCGCTCGATGTCGCCATCGCCCGTTCTTGCCGTGGCCGCCTTGGCCAGCAGCGTGCGGCCGAACACGACATGGGTGGTGCGACGGGTGACGCCGCGCCTCAACTCGGCATGACGGCGCTCGACCTCGCGCGCGGCGAGCCTGAGCGGAAACGCGGCCAGCGGGCCGACGGCGCCGAACACGGCGCCGGGGAGGATCACCGGCCCTCCCGTCACTTCTTGCTCTTGCCGACGGCTTTCAACAGGTTCGCTTTCAGCGGGTTCTCAGGCGCGCCGCCGCCGGCGGCCGCCTTCTTGGCGGGCTTGGCCGGCGCCTCCTCGGCCTTGCTCTTCGACTTGGCCGGCGGCTTGGCCGACTGCGACAGGCTCGCTTTCAGCGCATCCATCAGGTTGATGACATTGCCGCGTTCGGGCGCCGCCGCGATGATCGGCTTGTGGCCTTTGAGCTTCTCGCGGATCATCCCCATCAGCGCCACTTCGTAGCGATCCTCGTAATTCTTCGGATCGAAATGAGTTTCCTTCTGCTTGATCAGCGCCTGGGCGAGATCGAGCATTTCCGGATCCGGCTTGCCGGCCGGGATGTTGCCGAAATATTCAGCCGTGCCGCGCACTTCGTTGGGGTTCCTCAAGGTGCAGACGAACATGCCGTTCTCGCGCGGGCCGATCGTCACCACGCGCTCGCGGCTGGAAAGGACCAGGCGGGCGATCGCCAGCTTGCCGGATTTGCGCATCGCTTCGCGCAGCACCGCGAAGGTCTCCTCGGCCATGGCGCCGTCCGGGGCAAGGTAATAGGGCGAGTCCTGATAGATGACGTCGACCTCATTCTCGTCGACGAAGGCCTCGATGTTCATCGTGTGGTTGGATTCGATCCGGACCGCGTCGAGATCGGCATCATCGATGATGATGTACTGCTTGTCCTCATACTCGTAGCCCCGGACCAGGTCCGAGCGTTCGACCAGGCCGAGTTCGGGGTCGACCGGCTTCATGTTGATGCGGTTGTGGGTCTTCTTGTGCAGCTGGTTGAACGAGATGCGCTCGCTCGCGCTGGTGGCCGGATAAAGCCGGACCGGACAGCTGACGAGGCTGAGCTTGAGGTAACCTTTCCAACTTGCCCTGGGCGCCATGATGAACTCCTACGCGGCCATGCACTGACAGTTACTTTTTTGGAAACATGATCTTAGCCGAAAACCGGTTCCCCTTTTCAAGATCATGCTCCGGCGCTTCGTCCGCAGGACGGTTGGCGCTCCGGAAATCCTACACCGACCCTTGATGGTACATGCAAATTGCTGACGAAGTGTTCTTGGGCCGGTTGGCGCGAAGGATAATTCAAATTGTAGGAAGCGTCGATGGAGATGGATTGGGCTTGGGACTGGGCGAAAGTCTAGCAAGGAGCGAAGCGACGCACCCTAGGATGACGAGAAATGGGACGGCAAATCCCTGGCGGCCTCGTCGATCTCCGCCCAGGGATCGCCCGAGGTCTCCAACAGTCCCGGCAGCGAGGCGTAGTTCAGATCCTCGGGCGCGTCGATAGCCTCCAGATCGGTCCAACTCATCGGGGTCGATGCCGGCAGGTTGGTGCGGGCGCGCAGCGAATAGGGAGCGGCGGAGGTGTGGCCGCGGGCGTTGCGGTGGAAGTCGATGAAAATGCGCTTCTTGCGGTTTTCCTTGCCCATGACTGTGACGAAAGTGTCGGGCGCGCTTGCCGCGAGCAAAGTGGAAATGGTGCTCGAGGCCTGGTGCAGTTTCTTCCAGTTCTGCTTGCGCGTCACCGGCACTGTGATGTGGATGCCCTTGCCGCCGGACGTCTTTGCAAACGGCACCAGGCCGAGGCTCTCCAGCCCGCCCTTGATGTGGACGGCCGCCTCGACCACCTCGCGCCAGGAAATCCCCTCGCCCGGGTCGAGGTCGAAGACGATCTGGTCGGGCCTGTCGAGCTTGGTGCGGTGCGTGCCCCAGGTGTGGAACTCGACGACGCCGAACTGCGCCAGTGCCAGATAGCCCTTGGCGTCCTCGACCGAGAGGTAGGTCTTGGTCTCGCCTTCCGAACTGACGCTCTCGAACACCGCCACCGAGGGCGGCATGCCGGTGAAGGCGTGGCGCTGGAAGAAGCAGTCCTGCGGCCGCCCCGTCGGGCAGCGCACCAGCGACACCGGGCGGCCGATGATGTGCGGCAGCATGAAATCGCCGACCAGCGCGTAATAGACGGCAATGTCGAGCTTGGTCGGCCCGGTCTTGCCGAACAACCGCCGCTCCGGATTGGTGACCCAGATGGTGGCGAGGTCGGACTCGGCGATCAGCCGCTTGCGCTTGACCGCAACCGGCGTGGTCAGGCCGCCGACATCGCGCAGGCCGCGGAAGACGCCGTGGCGGATCGCATTGTCGGCGGTGCGGTTCGAATAACGGACGCGTGCCGACAGCAGCGGCTTCACCCAATGCATCTCGCGCATGATCTCGCGCGGCACGCCCTCGGGTGGCGTGGCGCCGACGGTCAGCCGCTCCAGCCGGGTCAGCAGGTCGGTCGCCATGTCGCGGTCGAAGCCGGTGCCGACCTTGCCGCGATAGTGCAATTCGCCGTCGACGAACTCGGCCATGCCCAGCGCCGCAAGCCCTTCCGCCCGGTCGGAGACAGTGTAGCCGGCGATGACGAAATCATCCGTCTTTTGCGCCTTGACTTTGGTCCAGCTCTTGGTTCGGCCGCTCATGTAGATGGCATCGGCGCGCTTGGAGACGACGCCTTCCAGCCCAAGGTCCGAGGCCTGGTCGTAAAGCCCGCGGCCATCGCCCTCGACGTGGTCGCTGTACTGGATGGCGGAGTTGGCCGCCTGGCCGGCGAGCAGTTCGGCAAGCAGCGCCTTACGCTTCTGCAGCGGCGCCCTGCGCAGGTCCCAGCCATCGAGATGCAGGAGATCGAAGGCGTAGAAATGCAGCTTCGAGCCGGCGCCCTGGGCCAGCGCGTCCTGCAGCAGCGCGAAGCGCGAGATGCCCTTGTCGTCCAGCACCATGATCTCGCCGTCGATGATCGCCCGGCTGACCGGCAGGCGCGAAAAGGCTTGCGCGAGGTCGCCGTAGCGCTTGGTCCAGTCGAGGCCGCCACGGGTGATCAGCCGCACATGCCCGTCCACGACATGCGCCATGGTGCGGTAGCCGTCGAATTTGATCTCGTGCAGCCAGAGCGTGCCGGTGTCCTCGCCACCGGGCGGCTCGCTCACCTGCGCGGCGAGCTGCGGCTCGATGCGGCTTGGCGGGTCTGCCTTGACCGCGCCGGGCAGCGCGCCGGGTTTCAGCGAGCCAGGTTTCGGCGGCAGGCGCTGCGGCTTTTTCGGCGGCGCGGCCAGTTCCTCGATGCGCCGGCCCGACTTGACGCTTTCCGGCCGCGCTTCGAGAATGTCGAGCTCGGTGTCGGAGGCGAGATCGCGCTCCTTGAAAAGCAGCCAATTCTTCTTGTTCTCGTCCTCGCCGGGCTTGGGCTTCAGCCGGGTCAGCATCCAGCCGCCATTGAGCTTCTGGCCGGCGAGCCGGAACTTGAAGGCGCCGGTGCGCAGGCTTTTGTCCACATCCTCCATCGGCGCCCAGGTGCCAGTGTCCCAGACGATCATCGGCCCGCCGCCATACTCGCCCTCGGGGATGACGCCCTCGAAGTCGATATATTCGATCGGGTGATCCTCGGTCTCGACCGCGAGGCGCTTGTCGGCCGGGTTGAGCGAGGGGCCGCGCGGCACCGCCCAGCTCTTCAGCACCCCGCCGACTTCGAGGCGCAGATCGTAGTGATCGGCGGTGGCGTGGTGCTTGTGGATAACGAAGCGGTTGCTGACTTCGCCTGCCGTGCCGCCCGCCGGTTCTGGGGTGCGGGAGAATTCGCGCTTGGCGCGGTAGGTTTTGAGTTGGGGAGCCGGCATGGGTTAGGTGCCGAAGCGCGTAGCCGACAGTGGCAAGGGCCGCGATCCTTCGCGCCCCCGAGCCCGCGCGGTCGTCATCCTCGGGCTTGACCCGAGGATCCATGCGGTGATCTTTACCGCGGACTGCAGCCGAGCAGAACTTGGACCGTCGTGACGCGTCCAGGTCACGGCATGGATCCCAGGGTCTCCGCGACGTCGCTTCGCTCCTGCTCCGCCCTGGGATGACGAAGGCACTACACTCAATCGTCGGTCGCCGGCGTCAATTCCAGCTCGGCCGGCGTCAGACCCTGCCGCAGCTGCGAGAGCCGGAACTCGTCGACCCAATAGGCTTCACCGTCGACCAGCACACGGGCGCTGTAAGTGCCGCCGGAAAAGCTCTGCGCGGTGACATAGACCTTGTGGCGGTCGAGCGCCTTCTTCACCGCGGCGCGGCGGGAATTTTCTCTGGCGACGGGACTGGCCATGGCTCACTCTGTACACGCTGGCGCTGAACAGTCTCTAAGGATGAATGAGAGCGGGGGGCGAGTCAATTTGGCGGGGCGACGGAGCGCCAAGCTCCCGTCAAGCGGGCGAGACGGCCGGCAGGCCAGACCAGAGAGGCACCGGAAGGACCGAGGCGGTTGAGCCAATAAGGGCCGCCGCTTTGTTGCTATCGATCTCCGAACAAGAAACTACGATGCGTCGGCGGGACAGCGCCCCCTCTGCTCTGCCGGCATCTCCGCCACAACAAGGGGAAGATTGGCTGTCGCCAGCGCCGCGCCCTATCTTGGAGTGCAACGAGGG
>NZ_RZSF01000349.1:0-6529 GCF_004023325.1 Mesorhizobium sp. M1A.F.Ca.ET.072.01.1.1
ATACTACGCGCTGGGCGCCGCTCTGGCGCTAACGGGCGCTGCGGCCGGCGCCTTCTTCTCCGCCCTCGCCTTGTTGCTTCTATGGCCTTCGCTGGCGCTGGCCATCGTCGCCTTCGCCTATGCCGGGGCCGGCGCGAAAGTGTTCCAGAAGACCGCGGATGGCCGTGTGTCGCTGGCGAGCCGCATCCTGCTTTGGCCCTATCGTCTGGGCGCCAGGGTCAATGTCTGGGCATGGACGCGCAAGCTGCCGCCGGTCGTGCCGGTCAGCGACGGCGTCTTCCTTGGGCGGTTCCCGAACGCCGCCGAGGCTGACGGCTTCGGCACGGTGATCGATCTCGCCGCCGAGCTTGAGCGACCGGGCGACGCGCCGGGTCGCTGGCAAAGCTTCGGCATGCTCGATCTGCTGCCGCCGCCGGCGGACACGCTCGACCAAGCGGTGGCGGCGATCGAGCCGGCGCGCCGGCATGGCACGGTGCTGGTCTGCTGCGCGCTCGGCTTCCAGCGCAGTGCCACCGTCATCGCCGGATGGCTCGTCGCGAGCGGCCGCTCGCACACGCCATCCCAGGCACGCAAGCAGCTCGCCGCGTCCGGACGACCGGTGCATCTTCGCATCGGACTGGACGAGCCGGCATGACGGACGAAGCCTACCAGCAGCGGACAGCCGCCTTTGCCGCCATGCTGATCAAGCACGCCGCGTGGCCGGCCGCGATCGTGCTCGTCTGCGACGGCTTCTGGCCTTTGGTCGCCTCGGCGCGCGGCGCGCTCCAGGCGCCGATCGCGGTGCTGGCGCTGCTGGTCGCGGCGGCAAGCGCCGTCGTGGTGCTTGGGTTTTCGGCGCTTCTCGCCTTCGACGCGCTGCTGTTCCGGCTGATGGCGAGCCATGACGATGAGCGTTCGGGATGCGCCGCTGTCGACGACGTGCTGGCGCGCATGCGGCTCAAGCCCGCCTCCTCGTCTCCGCGCCCCCTCGACGACCGCATCGCCGGAACGCGCCGCCTGCTTGCCCGGCAGCGCATCGCCTTCGCGATCTTCGTCATCGCGTTCCTGACAGCCGGATTCTGGATGCCGGGATGAACAAGCTGTCGCTCCGGACCTTCCCCCTGCTGCAGACGGCGACCTCGGTCGGCCTGTCCGCGCTGGCCCGGGCGGTGACCGGCGTGCGTCCGATCTGGAGCGGTTGCCAGCCATCGGACCGGCAGCGCATCTATTTCGCCAACCACACCAGCCATGGCGATTTCATCCTTTTGTCGGCCTGCCTCAGCGAAAGAGAACGCGCCACCACACATGCGGTCGCCGCCGCCGAATATTGGCGAAAGTCGCGGCTGCGCCGCTTCATCGCCGAGGACATGCTGTCCTCCGTGCTGATCAGCCGGCAATGGACGAGGCCGGAAGAGAACCCGATCTCCGTCATGCTTTCCGTCCTCGACCGGGGTCATTCGCTGATCATCTTCCCGGAAGGCACGCGCAACATGAGCGACGAGCTGCTGCCGTTCCGCTCCGGGCTCTACAATCTGTCGATCGCGCGGCCGGAAGTGGAGCTGATCCCGTGCTGGATCGAGAACATGTCGCGCGTGTTGCCCAAGGGCCAGTTCCTGCCGGTGCCGCTGCTTTGCCGCGTCGTTTTCGGCGCGCCGGTGGCGGTGGCGCCGGGCGAGGAACGCCGCGCCTTCCTCGAACGCGCCCGGGCCGAACTTCTGGCGCTCAATCCGCGCCCTGATCGAGACGAATGATGCGCCACGAAATCAGCATCCTGATCATCGGCCTTTTCGTGGTGCTGACCACCGCCAGCGCCACCGCCGCTGTGCTGTCGGCGCGGGCGCCGAAGCCGCTCAGCGCGACGCTCACCAACCTCACCCAGCGCATCAATGCCTGGTGGGTCATGGTGGCGCTGATGACGGTCGCCTTCTTCTTCGGCCGCTACGGCATGACCATCCTGTTCGCGCTGATCTCGTTCGCGGCGCTGCGCGAGTTCGTGACCTTGACGCACAGCCGCCGCAGCGACCATTGGGTTCTGCTCGGCATGTTCGGCATCGTCATTCCGTTCCAATACTGGCTGGTGTGGACGGCCTGGTACGGGCTGTTCGTCATCTTCATCCCGGTCTACTGCTTCCTGCTGATGCCGGCGATCACGGCGCTGCGCGGCGATACCGAGCGCTTCCTGGAGCGCGTGTCGGCGCAGCAATGGGCTATCATGATCGCGGTCTATTGCGTCAGCCACGTCCCTGCTCTGCTGACGCTGAACGTGCCCGGCTTCGAGGGCCGCAACCTGCTGCTCGTGGCCTTCCTGATCATCGTCGTGCAGGGCAGCGACGTGCTGCAGTACATCTTCGGCAAGCTGTTCGGAAAGCACCGCTTCTCGCCAAAGGTCTCGCCGTCGAAGACCTGGGAGGGGCTGGTCGGCGGGCTCGTCGCCTCGAGCCTGCTCGGCGCGCTGCTCGCCTTCATCACGCCCTTCTCGCCATTGCAGGCCTCGGCCGTCGCCTTCGTCGCCTGCACGATGGGGTTCCTCGGCGGGTTGGTCGCTTCCGCCCTCAAGCGCGACCAGGGCGTCAAGGATTGGGGGCATCTGATCGAGGGCCATGGCGGCATGCTCGATCGCACCGACAGCCTGGTCTTCGCCGCGCCGATCTTCTTCCACCTGGTGCGCTATTTCTGGACGGTTTGAGCGTCAGCATCGGCGTCTCCCTGCGCAATTCCAAGGCCGCCTCACCCAAACATCGGAAAATTTTCAGAAACCGTTCGGGATTTCCGGAGCCGGAAGCGCCAAGAAGATCGGGCTGGCGAAAAGACAGGCCGCAAAGCCCGATCTCCCTCTCCAGCCAACTGATTTCCCGGTCGCCGCATCCTCCCAGCGCGGCCGCAACCTTGGTCATGGAGACAACATGATTGCACTTTTTCATAACAGGCCGCTGCGGCGCCGCCTTGTCGCCGGATCGATCGCCGTTCTTGCCTGCGGCGGCGCCATGGTCTGGCACGGCGCCAGAAGCGAGGCCTCGAACGTGAAGCCCGCCGCGGCCGAGACAAAGCTTGTCAAGGCCATCGCGGCCGTCCCGATGCTCAGCGCCGATACCCGCATCGCCATCGGCGAGATCCGGCCGAGGCTAGAAAGCGACCTCGGCTTCCGCGTATCGGGCAAGCTGCTCGAACGCGTCGCCGAGATCGGCTCGACGGTGAAGAAGGGCGAGGTGCTCGCCCGCATCGAAGACCAGGACTATCGCAACCGGCTCGCCAGCGCCGAGGCCGATGTCGCGGCCGCACAGGCCGTGCTTGTCGAGGCAAAAGCCGCGGAGGCCCGCATCGGCGCGCTGCTCGCCAAGGGTTTTACCACCCGCGCCAATTATGACGCGACACTGAAGAATCTGCGTTCGGCGCAGGCCAAGCTCAAGTCGGCGAACATCGCCTTCGACATGGCCAAGGACCAGCTCGGCTATACCGAGCTGCATGCGGAATTCGACGGCATCGTCACCGCCACCGGAGCCGAAGCCGGCCAGTCGGTCAATGTCGGACAGATGGTGGTGCGGGTTGCCGATCCCGAGAGCCGCGACGCCGTGTTCTCGATCGCCGAAGCGGTCTTCGCCAACGCGCCCGATACGAAGCAACCGCCAAAAGTGACTGTCTCGCTGCTCAGCAATCCGGCGATCACCGCGGTCGGCAGCATCCGCGAGATCGCGCCTATGGCCGACGCCGCGACCCGCACCTTCCAGGTAAAGGTCTCGATCGAGAATGCGCCCAACGAGATGCGCTTCGGCGCGAGCGTCGCCGGCCGCGCCGAGATGGGCGGCCCGACGGTCATGGTGCTGCCGGGCAGCGCGCTGTTCGACAAGGGCGGCGAGCCGGCCGTGTGGGTCGTGTCCGCCTCGTCGGCGGTAGAGCTCAAGCCGGTCACGGTTGCCCGCTACGAGACCGACCGTGTCGTGGTCAGCGGCGGGCTCGCCAAAGGCGACCTGGTCGTCACCGCCGGCGTGAACCGGCTGCGGGAACACGAAAAAGTGCGTATCGTTGAAGGAGAGGAAAAATGACCATGTCCAAGACAAAGGTCTTGATTGCCGGCGCCGGTCCGACCGGGCTGACGCTCGCTCTCTGGCTGACCAGGCTCGGCGTCCCGGTCCGCATCTTCGACAAGGCCACCGGTCCGGGTGAAACCTCGCGCGCGCTCGCCGTCCAGGCGCGCACGCTGGAGTTCCATCGCCAGATCGGCATTGTCGAGGACATCCTTGCCGAGGGCATCCGGCTGGAAAGGCTTACGTTGCATACGCCGGCCGGCGTCGCAGCGCGGCTGCCGCTTTCCGATTTTGGCCGCGGCATCAGCCCCTACTCCTTCGCCTTCGCGCTGCCGCAGGATATCCATGAACGCGTGCTGATCACGCATCTGGAACGCGCCGGCGTCGAGGTCGAGCGCGGTACGGAGCTCGTCGCCTTCCAGGACAAGGGTGACGCGGTCATCGCGACTCTTTCGCGGAACGGCAAGACCGAGACCGTCAGCGCAGCCTATCTCGCAGGTTGCGACGGCGCCCGCAGCACGGTGCGCCATGGGCTGAACATCGGTTTTCCGGGCGGTACCTACGAACAGGCCTTCTATGTCGCCGACGTGAAGGGCACGGGCAACGTTACCCGCAATGGCATGGACACGACCATCAGCACCTATGGCTTCGCCATCGTGATGCCGGTCCGGCAGTCGGGCTCGCTGCGCCTCATCGGCATCGTGCCGAAGGGCATGAGGCCGACGAGACGATCAGCTTCGAGGCGATCCGCGCCGATATCGAGCGCGACACCGGCGTCACGGTCGAAGAGGTCAACTGGTTCTCGACCTATCGCGTCCATCATCGCGTCGCCGAGCGCTTCCGCGCCGGCCGCGTGTTCCTCGTCGGCGATGCCGGACACATCCATAGCCCGGCCGGCGGCCAGGGCATGAACACCGGCATGGGCGATGCTGTGAACCTCGCCTGGAAGCTAGGCGCCGTGGTGCAGGGCCGTGCCGATCCGCGCCTCCTCGACAGCTACGAGCCGGAGCGCATCGCCTTTGCCCACAAGCTGATCGAAAGCACCGACAAGGTGTTCCGCTTCATCACCAACCGCTCGCGGCTGGTCGGCCTGTTCCGGCGTTACGTGATGCCGAAGGTCATGAACATCGGGCTCCACACATCGTTCGGGTCGCGCGCATTCTTCGGCGTGATCTCGCAGACGGCGATCGAGTACCGCGCCGGGCCGATCAGCTCGGGCATGGCGGGCAAGGTCAGCGGCGGCGATCGCCTGCCCTATGTCGCCGGCAACGTCATGGGCGCGGGCGGCGACAATTTCGAGCCGCTGCGCTCGCTCGACTGGCAGGTCCATGTCTATGGCGAGGTGAATTGCGATTTCCGGGCGATGCTCGCACCGACAGGAATTGCAGTGCATGCCTTCGCCTGGACAGACGCAGCCGGGAAAGCCGGCCTGCAGCGCGACGCAGCCTATCTGGTGAGGCCGGACGGCCATGTCGCGCTCGCCTCGCCAGTCCAGGAGGCAGCCGCCTTCCAGCGCTATCTCGCGGGCCTCGCCATCAGGCCGAGAACCGCCGAGCGCGCGCCTTACCGTGTGCCGGGCACCATGCACAGCCTGGCCTGAATTGCGACAGTGCCCGCCAAGCGGCGGGCGCTGACCGAACCCAAGCCGTCATTTGTTTTGGCCAGCCGGCAGGCGCCGGCGGAGCGCGCTTGCGCGCGCCCTGAAAAGGAACCACATCATGACCAGCTTCAATCTTTCCGAATGGGCGCTGCGGCACCGCAGCTTCATCGTCTACCTGATGATCGCGGCCGCCCTTGCCGGCCTCTACGCCTATGGCGGCCTCGGCCGCGAGGAGGACCCGCCCTTCACCATCAAGACCATGGTGGTGAAGACGATGTGGCCGGGCGCCAGCACCAGCGACACGGTGGAGCAGATCACCGATCGCATCGAGAAGAAGCTCGAAGAGCTGCCGGACCTCGACTACGTCAAGAGCTACACCAAGCCCGGCGAATCCGTCGTCTTCGTCAACCTCAAGGACACGGTGGCCGCGGACCAGGTGCAGCCGCTCTGGTACCAGGTGCGCAAGAAGCTCGACGACATCAAGCCGACGCTGCCGTCCGGCGTGCAGGGCCCGTTCTACAATGACGAGTTCGGCGACACCTATTCGCTGATCTACGCGCTCACCTCCGACAGCCTCAGCCATCGCGAGTTGAAGGATCTCGGCACCAGCCTGCGCGCCGGGCTGCTGACGGTGAAGGACGTCGCCAAGGTCGACCTCATCGGCCAGCAGGACGAGAAGATCTATCTCGAATTCTCGACGCAGAAGGTGGCGGCGCTCGGCCTCGATGTCGGCACGCTGTCGCAGGCGCTGCAGGCGCAGAACGCGCTGACGCCGAGCGGCACGGTCGATGCCGGCCCCGAGCGCATCGCCATCCGCGTGTCCGGCAGCTTCACCTCCGAGGAAAGCCTCAAGGCCATCAACTTCTACGCCAACGGCCATTACTTCCGGCTGGGCGACGTCGCCGAGGTCAAGCGCGCCTATTCCGAC
>NZ_RZSF01000034.1:0-34966 GCF_004023325.1 Mesorhizobium sp. M1A.F.Ca.ET.072.01.1.1
GATCTAGCGCCGAGATTTCTCGCTCGATCTCGCCGTGTTCGCCGGTGCTCCTCGCCGTGAGATCAATGAGCCCTTCGGCTCCCTCGACGAACAGCGGAAGCGCGAAGCCTCGCATAGTGCTCTCCAGCAGATATTGTAGGCTCGCCACCGATCGGTCGAAAACTTTGAGCGCTGTACCGAGATAGCCCACCCAAGCCATCTCAAAAGGATCGTCTTCGCAAGCGAACACGACGGACCGTACGGCCTGGTCGGATCCATAGCGATCAGCGCGACCTAAACGTTGCTCGATCCGATTGGGATTGAACGGGACGTCATAGTGAACCACGACTTTATTGCCGCCCTGAAGATTCAGACCCTCTTCCGCCCGTCGATCGCAAACCAGAATGGGGCGGTCGATGCTGTAGCTAAAAGCCCTCCACAGATCGCTGCTGGGGTCATGACGGTCGACGACGATACCCAGTCTGTTAGCGATTCGGTTTGCCAGGAGATCGGCAGTCTTGGCATCAGAACAGAAAACGATGCACTGCGAGCTTGAACTTATAAGCGGCTGCAACGCCTCAATCAGTGCGTCCGCGCGATCCTCGAACAAGCCAGGGCGCCCCAGGCACCGGCGGACCGCCTCGAACCGACTCTTATCACTAATTTTCCCGGTCTGCTGTGCCAGAAAACTGATTATCCCAGCGCCGGAACTCGGATATTGCGATACGCGATCGAGCACGCGCCAAAAGGTTTTCGCACGATCCGCCCACAGTGCCTCGCTGCCAGCTTCATCGAGCTTTGTCGACTCGCTGAATCGCCAGTCTTCCATTGCGGCGGTCAAAGCTGCCCGATCGCTGCTGCGATATCGGACGATCTCGGCCCCCAATCTATCTGGCGTTACTCCGCTGACGTTTCGACGACGATGGCGCAAGATACGACGGTGCAGCCGATACACTTCGCTTAGGTGGTCATGCAATCGATCGATTGCCTCTATCAGCGCCGGGTCACTCTCGTCTGGCATCGTATCGACAACGGCGCCGAGCTTCGCGACGTGTTCTAGTAGCAATTCGTCCTCGGGAAACAGCCGGCGCAATTGATCGATCACATAATCGAGAAACAGTACATTTTCTGTAGTCAGACCGGCGACAATTTCTGCCAGTGCCTGCCGGCTCTCGACCTTGCGGCGGAACGAGTCCTCGCCATCGAGTGGATATGTCAGGGGATCGAGGAGGTGGAGCATCCTCAGAAATCCGCGCTCATTATGAAGCGCTGGCGTCGCTGACAACAAGAGGACGCGCTCGATTAGTGGAGCGGCGCGGGCGATATCTTGGTAGATGCCCGCCGCATTCGCAATGCCGAGGTCAATCAGGTGGTGCGCCTCGTCGATGACGAGCATCGTCGCCTTAGATAGAATCGCTCGAATCTGGTCATGGTCGTCATGTGAAATCACATGAATACTGCGATCGAGGTGGCGCCTTAGAAGAAGCTTTTCAGAAAGCTCCGCGCGCCATTGGCTGACCAGTGGGGCAGGAACCGCCACGAGAATCGTGCAATCTTCTTTCAAATCGAGAACGCATTGGCGAATAAGGACGCCCGCCTCGATCGTCTTTCCGAGGCCCACTTCGTCGGCAAGCAGGTAGCGCTGCACCGGATCTTGCAGGATCCGACGTACCACCTCAATCTGATGCGGTTCGAGTTCGACAGCGCACGCAAGCAGCGCGGACATCCCCATTGATGCGGCCCGCTGGGACACCTGTGATCGGACAAACGCGCTGCGTCCATCCGAAAAGCCTGGGCTCTCGCTGATTTTGCTGGCAAGGAATGGTGTTGGGTCCCCAATAGGAAGTTCCCACCGCACGAACACAGAGTTGCATTTCAGCCGTTTGGAATTGCGTTCGGGAAACTGGATGAGTTGGCTTTCACCGCTATCTTTCAGGAGGTGGCCAATTTCCCACGCCCCAGTAGCCTCATCGAAATGATATATGCGCGTCTGCTCCGGGAGGAGTACGTGCTCTATGTTGTTTTCGCCAATGTTGTGGACCAGAGGCTCCGATGTCGGCGAATCGAAATACTCAACAGACCGCAGTGATCCGCTCTGGCCAACTAGTTTTCCCACCCCGAGGGAAGCATACTTCCCTCCAATTGCTCTAACAAACACGGATTCGCCGTCCCCCCGACCCTTCATTTCATTATGGTCTGGATTTGCATTCGTCTAGTGGCTCTCCTTGAAATCGGTACGAAGCGCCACTCTCAAACGAAATCGGGCACTACTTAGGCCCAGGCGCCGCAGGTCGGGCGTGACTGCACCACAGAAGACGTCCCTCAGGAAATGCGCTGTTAGCTAGTACGCGTAAGTCGTGAGGCTGTCCGTACGCACTGCCAAGTTCCTTCCGCGATCCACGTGCAGAATGCAGTCCTGCGGGGCGGCGTTTAGAATATGGGACGAGTGACTTGCGATGACGATCTGTGCAGGCAGCGAATTTAAGAGCGCAACCAGCCGTTTCTGCAATGTGGGGTGCAAATAGACTTCAGGTTCATCAAGCATGATGGTGCTCGCATCCCTGGCGCTGTAGAGATACGCTAACCGGACTGCCCCGGATTGGCAGACATTTCCCAGCCTCCGTCTCTGCCATCGCCGACTATCGCCTGCCGCAAATCCCGGTCACGCTCTCCGCTGGCTATGAGTACGATCAACCAAGGCACCGAGAATGACATTCGGAGAAACTGGGCGTGAACACCTTCCTCACTGGTCTGCGCTTCACCTTCGGCTCCAACAGCCTCAAGGAAGAAGAACGCAAGGGACCAGCTTGGTCGATCTCGCCTGTCAATCTCTAGTGGTCTTATTCTGATATCTGCATCCCGCGGTACAAGATCGTAGTTGACGACATTGCGGCACGCGCGCTGGCGCCCGCACGATTGGGCGGGCTGCTCGAAACCTACACGAAATCAAGCAACGAGCGTGCTGGACAGATCAAGGATGAACTGGCGCAACTACGCCATTCCCACAAGGAAGCGGAGGTCGCTCGGGCTCGGCTTCGCGCTCTAGGCATGGATCGGCGGGGGTACCAAAGCGGCCGCCGCAGGCTGTGGATTTTGGGAAGAGGCCGCATCGATTTCGTGAAAGACCGAAAGATCAAGCGGCTTTGTGCTCTGCGCTTCCCCTACAATCGCGTTAAAGGCAGGCGGCTTCAGCATCTTAGCGTGGGCACGTGCGCACGGCTTCAACGTCCTGACTTAATTCCGGACAGCGACAGATAATTCTGGACGGTACAGCGCTTTCTCGGCGCCTGGAAGGTTTTGACCGCTTGGATTCCGTCGCTGTGCATGTTCGATTGCTGCATCAAACCTCAAAGACGGCAGCGAAGCCAATACCGAACCCGATGCAGCGCCAGACCGTGATCGTTTCAGGCCTTCTGGCCTATCGGATGCAGCGTGCCGCGGCGGCGCGCGCCAACGCCATCGGCCTCGAAATCCTGATGCTGCCTCAGCTTGCCGCCCGGCTGTGCGGCGGCTTTGTCGAGATGGCGCCGTCCGAAGTGCTGTTTCCCCTGATCAGGGCGGCGCTCGCCGAAAGGGGCTTCAGCAAGTTCAACGACATTGCCGGCTTGCCTGGCATGCCCCGAGCGGTAATGGAGGCTTTGCGGAAAATTTGGAATGCCGATCAGGACCTCAAATCCCTCGCCAAGCGCGGCGGGCAGATGGCCGACCTCAAGCGGATCGAGACCGAAATCCGTCGCCAACTTCCCGCGGCTTGGCTGCTTCCCACCGACCTGCGTGACCGGGCCGTCGCGCGTGCCGGCAAAGCGCCAAAGCTCCTCGGCGCGATCGTGCTCGACGGAATTGTCGATATCGAGCCGCTCTGGCGCCCCCTGATCAATGCCCTGGTACCTCATGTCGAGTGGCGGACCTCAGGAAAGGTCGACCGCAAATGGTTTGCCGGGCATCTGATCGAGCACCCCCTGTCTCCTCCGAAATTTCGTCGGGTGGAGGCGGTGGCCGATCACCGCAGCGAGGTGGTCGAAGCGCTGCGCTGGGCGCGGGAGTTCATGAGCACCGGCACGGTCTCAGCTTCCGATATCGCTATCGCCAGCACGTCGCTCGACGATTACGACGAGCACATGCTGGTGCTTCGCAGGGAAGCCTCGCTACCGATCCACTTCGCCGGCGGCATTCCGGCGCTGTCGACTGCGGCCGGCCAGAATTGCGCGGCGCTGGCCGACATCCTCTTACGCGGCCTGAGCCAGGATCGTGTCCGCCGGTTGCTGCTCGGGCTACCAAAAGCCGGGGCCCTGAAACTCCTGCCGGCTGACTGGTCGCGTGGCATTCGACCCGCCGCGTCGCTGAACAATTTGGTGCAGTGGGAAACGGCACTGTCCCGAACACGGGAGCGCCGCGTCGACGTCGACCTGGCCGAGCGCGTGCTGTTGCCGATCCTGCGCCGCCTAGACAAGGGGATTGGAGAAGCGCTCGAACTGGGCGAGCTGCTGCTTGGTGCTGACGCAAAGGAGATCTGGAAGGACGCGCTGCGGGCGTCACCGGCCGAGGCGCTGGCCATGTCGTTGCAGCATCTGCGGGTCGCCGATGCGAACGACGCAGCCAATTCGGTCGTCTGGTGTTCGGCCTCTCAGCTCGCTGCCAGCCCTCGTCCAGCTGCCCGGCTGATCGGGTTGTCGGTAAGGTCATGGCCGCGCACTGGCGGCGATGATCCCTTGGTGCCGCATGATGTGGTGCCGCGGCGCGAGCTGCAGCCGCGATCAGTCACCGAGATCGATCGCACCAGCTTCGACATCATCACGGGCCATGCCCGGCACCTGGCCTTGTCGCGCAGCCGCCGTTCGGTGCGCGGTGGGCTGCAGGCCGCCAGTTCGCTATGGCCCAAGGAGGAGGAGGTCGAACTGGCGCGCCTGCGCGTGCCGATACATTGCTTCTCGGAAACCGACCGACTGCTGTCGCGCCCGACCGACGCGCTTGCCGACCCCAGAGTGTCACGGAGTCGTGCGAGGTGGCGAGCGGCGACGAGCGCTGAACTAAACCCGTTCGATGGGTTGGTTGCCCCGAACCATCCGGTCATCCTGCGGGCGCTCCAGCAGCCGCTGTCCTCGACCGCGCTTCGGCTACTTCTTCGCGATCCCCAGGCATTCGTGTGGCATCGTGCGCTCGACTGGGGGCCGAGGGAATTCGCACGCCTGCCGCTTGTCTTGAACGCGGCAAGCTTCGGCGAGCTGGTGCACGAGCTCATCGCTGCGAGCGTGCGTCAGCTCGACCGGTTGGGTGGGATCCAAAAGACCTCGGCCGACGAGCGCCACCAGGTTGTCAGCAACGCGGCTGCCGCCATCGAAACGTCGTGGCCGCTCGAGCGAGCAGTGCCGCCGGCGACGCTTTGGGCCAGCACGATCGGCAAGGCCGTCGATCTCACTCTTCATGCGCTTAGTGTCGACGAGGATCTGCCGCATTCCATCGACACTTGGACCGAGCTCAACTTCGGCGGCGCCCCGAACCCTGCCGGCGCGCCGTGGCCCGAGGAGCTCGATGTCGTCCTCGATGGCACCGGCGTCCGGGTAATCGGCCGCATCGACCGACTTGACCTGGCGAAGTCGGCAAGTGTGGCGCGGATCACTGACTACAAGACGTCCAAGCCCGAGCGATCTCCCGACGA
Source organism: Mesorhizobium sp. M1A.F.Ca.ET.072.01.1.1 (assembly GCF_004023325.1). Taxonomy (NCBI): domain Bacteria; kingdom Pseudomonadati; phylum Pseudomonadota; class Alphaproteobacteria; order Hyphomicrobiales; family Phyllobacteriaceae; genus Mesorhizobium; species Mesorhizobium sp. M1A.F.Ca.ET.072.01.1.1. The sequence goes on from NZ_RZSF01000034.1 coordinate 5,636, forward strand.
CTTGGTGATGGACGGGGGCAGGGAGCTCCAAAGGGTGCTCTATGCAATCGCCATCCGGACGCTCGCCCGGCCGGGCCGTGTCGTTGCCCGATTACTGTATTTGGGCACCCCGATCACGACGAGGCCGCTTGAGAGCGAGCGCCTCGACAAGGCCATAGCGGATTTGTCCGCCTTCGTGATCGCCGCGACCACTGCCCTCAAGAGCGGGTTCGCCATTGCCGGCCCCGACGCTTTCGACAAGTACTCAACCTATCGCCTGGCGAGGCCTGCTGACCTTCAGGGCTACCTGGCCGACAAAAGTGCGGCGCTCGCCGTCGCCAATGCACCTCTCGAGGGCTGGCGCTCATGTCCGTAATCGTCCCGGACCAGGATGCACGCACTCGCTGTGTCACCGATTTTTCGACCAATCTCGTGGTCGAGGCCGCGGCGGGCACCGGCAAGACGACGCTGATGTCGTGCCGGGTGGCGATGCTATTGGCCGGGGGGCATCACCCAGGCACCATAGCCGCCATCAGTTTCACCGAGGCCTCGGCTTCGGAGTTGGGCAAGCGCATCCACTCGGTGGTCGAAGAGCTATTGTCGGGCAACGTGCCGCTCGAGCTCAAAGCCACCTTGCCGAATGGTCTCAGCGCCGAGCAGGAGAAAGCGCTTGAAGCTGCAGTGGACCACCTCGACGAGCTGACGGTGACGACGATCCACTCGTTCTGCCAGCAGATTATCGTCGACAATGCGGTCGAGGCCAAACTCGACCCCGGCATCAAGGTCGCCGACGAAATGGCGGCGGACGCCATGTTCGATCAGGCGTTCTCGGACTGGTTCACTGACGCGCTCTCGAGTGGCAAGACGCTCGATCGGGCGGTAGTTGTCCTGACCGAGGACGACCCCCTCGAGGTCGAGCGAGAGCTACGGGACCTGGCTAAGATCCGCCGGCAGCACCGCCGGGCACAGCCGCCGCGTCCGGATTTATGGGCGCGGCCTGATATCGAGCTGGTGGAGGCAATCGACGCCTATGCGCGATGGGTTGCCGACCACCCGTTCGACAAGAAGACCAATGACTACGTCGCCGGTTTCGACCAGCTGCGCAGCTATTGTGATGGTGCGTTTGCCGGCGAGGTGGATTTCGACACGCTGTGGCGGCTAAGCCGGCCGCCGCGGATCGGCGCCATGAAATGGAAGAGTTTCGAATTCGAGGCTTTCCAGCGTCCCGGGCCATTCAAGAAGGCCCGCGGGGAAAAAGAGGGTGTCCGGCTGCATGGAGAGGTGCTGACGCTCTATGGCGCGGTCGGCGAAAAACTGCTGGCGCTCCTCGCCCATACCGGCAGCCGCATGATCTGGCAGTTGTCCGGATCGATGCAGGCGGCGCTCGATGCTTATGATGAGATGAAGCGGCGCGCTGCAGTCATGGATTTCGAGGATCTGCTCGAGCATGCCCGCGACCTGGTGATCGGCAACAAGCAGGTCCGGGACAAAGTCGCGACGCGGTTTCCGATCATCCTCGTCGACGAATGCCAGGACAGCGACATCCTCCAGATCGAGATCTTGTTCGCCATCGCCGCCGACGGGCCAGTCAGCAACTGGCGGCAGGCCCGGCTTCGGCCCGGCGCTCTGTTCTTTGTCGGCGATCCTAAGCAGAGCATCTATCGCTTCCGGAATGCTGATATCGCCGCCTACCGCGCAGCCCGCGACCTCATCATCGGCCAGCCCAATGGGGCGCTGGTGGCAATCACCGCGAACTTTCGGTCCCGCAGCTCGATCATCGACTTCGTCAATCTGAACTTCGCCGAGGTGTTCGACGGTGGCAGCCAGCCAGCCTATGTTGCCCTCCATCCAACCATCAAGCACCAGCCGGCAGTAATGCCGCATGTGGTCCGGCTGTCGATCGGAACCGAGGACGAGGGGCCTGGCGAGGTCCGGCGGCTCGAGGCGCATGCCGTCGGAGAGATATGTGACCAGCTGATCGGCCGGCTGCCGGTGCGCCAGAAGGATGGCAGCCAGCGGCCTGCACGGGCCGGCGACATCGCGCTGATGGCGGCGAGCCATACCGAGCTCTGGCTCTAGGAGCAGGAACTGGAGCGGCGCCGTATCCCGGTCGCCTCACAGGCCGGCAAGGCCTTGATGCGCCGGCCCGAAACGCTTGATGTGCTGACGCTGCTGCGGGCGCTGTCTGACGCGACCGACAAGCTGGCATTCGGCGCATTGCTGCGCGGGCCGATCATTGGCCTGAGCGATGCGGAGCTGCTCGATATCGTCAATGAGCTGGGCGAGTGGAAGGATGGCCGCCCGCCCGATCTGAGTTTGCTTACCGATGTCAGCGGCCTCAGCAATGATTATGCGAAGTCGGCGATCGAAACCCTGCAGCAGCTGCGACGGCGTTCGTTCGCCGTCCCGCCAGCGCAACTGCTGTCCGAGGCGATCGAGGCGCTTTTGATACGGCCGATCCTCGCGGCCCGCCACGTCAGCCGGAATGCCCGCGCGATCATCAATCTCGATGCGCTGGTCGAGATGGCGCGCCGCTACTCGGTCTTCGGCCTGTCGAGCCTCGTCGAGGAGTTGCAGCAGCAATGGGAGCGCGGCGCCACCGTGCAGGAAGCGCGAAGCGACAGCGTCGAAGAAGCCGTGCAGATCGTTACGATGCACAATTCGAAGGGGTTAGAGTGGCCGATTGTGATCCCGATCGGCACGGCGACCAATTTCCGTCAGCCCTCGAAGTTCGTTCACCAGCCCGGTGACAACACGCTACATTGGGTGGTGGGCGGCGTGGCACCGGCTTCGCTCGATGCGGCCCGCAAGGAGGAGGCGCGCCAGCAGGCTCTTGAGCGTCAGCGGATGTGGTACGTCGTCTGCACTCGGGCACGGGATCTTCTGATCGTTCCCAACCTGCCGACATCGCGGGCCGCGTCCTGGTACCGCGCCGTGCGGCTCGACAAGCTCGAATTGCCTGAGGTCAACCTCGATCTATTGCCGAACGAGGTCGTCGAAGATCGCCCGGCAGAGGCCAATCTGCAGACCGCCGAAAAGTTTGCGGAGGAGGCCGCGATCGTCGCCGCGAGCGCTCCCGAGCTTCGGTGGCGTCAGCCAAGCCTTCATGACGCCGATCGCGCTCCGGCGGTCATCGATCTGCCGCCATCGAGCGAGCTGACCGATCCGGCGCCACCACCGATCGGCGCCGGCCCGCTACGTGGAACGCTGCTCCACAAGCTGGCAGAGGAGGTGATCACCGACGAGTTGACGGTTACCCCCGAGGCTCTGACCGTTCGCGCCGGTGAGCTGCTGACGCAGCTGCGCTCGCAATTTCTGGGCCAAGAGATTGAGTTTCCGGACCCCGCGCAAGCCGCCACTCTGATCCGCGACACGTTTGCGATCGAGGACGTAGCCACCCTGCTACCGTTTCTCGAAGCCGAAGTTCCAGTTTGGAACGCCGACGGTGGGATACTCTTGGCTGGCCGCGTGGATGCCCTGATCGTGCGCGAGGGCAGGGTGCTCGGTGTTCTCGACTGGAAGTCAGACGTGAATCCGTCACCGAAGGTCAAATCTGACTACGCTGTACAACTCGACGAATACATGTCGGTCACCGGCGCGATCGCCGGAGCGTTGGTGTTTATGACAAGCGGTGAGCTGATCTGGATAGGGGACCGAGAAGAACTTCTTGCGCAACTCACACCTGCACCACCTGCCATATAACCAGATAAGGTGAAACGTATTCGACAGAAGCTGCTCGAGCTTTCTATGACTGCAATTCGCGACGAACTATTTACGGACCCTCTCGGCAAGAAGGTGAATCTTGCGGGGCCGAGGACGAGTCTTTGGCGCGCAGCTGTTAGAGATATATACTTGGAGCGAGGCTTTAGGGCGGCAAGTCACGAGAAGGAACGTCCCGCTTTGCACCCTAATCGCGGACGTTCAGGCAATCGAAGCAAATTCTCGAAAGCTGCCATGCCGCTCGCGGTATCAAGGTATCGAAACGTGCGGATTGCGCATTGACGGCATCTGAGTCGCCAATTTTGAAGCAGAGATAGAGAAATGCCTGTTGCGGACGCGCTGCTGGCGGCTCGTCGATACCAGCCAAGGGTCAATGACCGGCGGCTTTAGGTCCTTCATCGACCCAGTCGCTCAAGAAAGCTTCGACGTATCGTCGAACTCGCACTCTCCCAAGGTCGTCCAGGATAGATCGGAAAAGCGGAACTCCCGCGAACAACTGGCGGGCAGGATGGGCCGGTTCGACGCGGCCGGGACCGGCGTCTTCGGTGTCGGCCTGAAGGTCCTCTTCGTTGGCTGGCTCTAGCAAGATGCGGGTCGCGGACTTGGTCAATAGCAACATCCGCAAAGCTGCCAGCACCGACACGGACAACTGATATCGTATCCCGCCAACGCGGCCTCGGCGCCTAACGCTGGTGCGCTGGCGGCTTTTTCTATGTCTGTTACGGAATGCTGAACCCCTGAAATGATCGCCCTAACGCAAACTATCCACACCCAGAATCCATTCAACGGGCATTTTTTGGTGGCGAACGTGCGCGCCGTGATATTTATTTCCCAAGTATTGGGAGGGGGCGTGAGCAGTAGTTCCGACAAGCACAGTGTCGCGCAGGTCGCGGCGGGATACCTCTATCAGGCGCGCCTCGCGTTGTCCGAAGCGTTGAAGTACGCCAACGTCGATTCCAGCGTCGAGGTCTCTATTGAAAAGCTGGATGACGTATCATTCGAAAAGGACGGTGCGGCCATCGATCTGCTCCAGACCAAGCACCACCTCCACCAGGCCGCGAACCTCACCGACGGGTCGGTCGATCTTTGGAAGACGCTCGGCATCTGGGCCGAAAAAACTAAAGATGACCCCTCTCTTCCCGGGAGGACTCGATTTGCGCTTGTGACCACATCCGCCGTGTCCGAAGGGACAGCCGCCCATCTCCTCCGCCCGGCCACGATCGGCGAGGGGCCGCGTGACATCGACAAAGCGCACGAATTGCTTTCGGCCGCTGCAGCGGCGTCGAAAAATGCTGCGATTGCAAAATCCATCGTGTCATTCACAGCGTTGCCGACCGCGCTCCAGAAGGAATTGCTTTCAGCCGTACAAATCCTGGACGGTGCGCCGCTCATTGCGGACTTGGAAGCGGTGATCGAAAGCCAGATTGCACTTCTCGCGCCACGCGGCAAAGCGGCCCTCGCCCGAGAACAGCTTGAAGGTTGGTGGTGGCCGCGCGTCTGCGCGCTCCTCCAGTCGACATCTCCAGGAACGATCGCCGTGACTTCGCTCGAACAGAAACTCGACGAAATCCGGGAGAGCATGAAGCGGGACGCGTTGCCGCTGATCATGGATGATGCGGAAGTCAACGACGCTGAACTCAGCAAGCTGGATGACTTCTGCTTCGTTCGACAACTCCGCGGCATCGGCTTAGGACAGCGCCGCTTGGAACTTGCAAAGCAGGACTATTACCGCGCCTTTGCACAGCGCTCCCATTGGGTTCGCGAGAGCCTTGTGCTGGATGATGAGGTCAGCCACTTTGAGCGCAATCTGATCGAAGAATGGCAGCCGCGCTTTGAGCAAATGCGCGACGGCCTCACAGCGGGCTGCGGTGAGCCTGAGCTCAAGCAGGCCGGTTTAGGACTCTACTCGTGGGTCGAGAACGAAGCCCGCTTTCCGTTCCGCACGCTCACCAACCGCTTTCTCAGTGTCGGCTCCTATCATATCCTCGCAGACAGGTTGCGCGTGGGCTGGCATCGCGACTACGTGACACTTTTCGCTAAGCAACTGGAGGACGCGTAGATGTCCTCCTCGCGCTGGAGCCTCGGCTGGTCTGAGCGGCCCACGGAAGAGGCCAATAACTTCAATCCGGCCTTCTGCGGAGAATTGCTCTGCAGAAGCGTGGGTGAGTACTACAAGAAGGTGGGGCAGCCCATGAGCGTTGCGCTTGCCTTCGTCGTTCTCCCGCTCGCGCTACACAGGGGATCGCGCGACCAACTGCCAAAGATGGCGAGCACGGCTTTCGCGGGGTGGGTCGCGACGCACGACAACATCATCGCTGAACTTCCCTTGCGTGTGGAGCGGCTCCGTCCTGTCGTTCGCGAGGCCATGATCTTTTCGATCCGGCAAAACCGCCTGGCCGTTCAAAACGGCGGGCTTGTGCCCGGATCCTCAAAACTTTCGTCAACCACCAAGGCTACCATCAGCACCGACGATACCGATCAGGCGCGGAGCGCAGCCATGCTGCTCGGGCGCTGGTTTGGTTCGCAGGGTGATGCGCCTTCGGTGCTTCAGGGCTTCGGGGTGCTGCCATGAGTCTGCAAATACGATCGATCTCCGTGTATTCGCCAGAAGGCGAGCGTCGCGACGTAGCCTTCAAGCTTGGGGCGCTCAATATCGTCACCGGCAAGTCGAAGACCGGCAAATCGGCACTCCTCGATATCGTGGATTATTGCTGGGGGCGAGACGAATGCACGGTGGCCGAGGGCGCGATACGCCGCACGGCATCGTGGTTTGCCGTCCTGTTTGACCATGACGGCGAGGGCATCCTGATTGCCCGGAAGAACCCTGGGCCTGCCGGCAAGAAGAGCGACGAGGTCTTTTTCAAGCGCGGCGTCGAGGCCGTACCTGATACAGACGCGGACTTCGAAAAGAACATTACTGAGGAGGGACTGCGGGCCCAACTGTCGTCCATTCTCGGCATTGCCGAGAATGTCAACATTCCCGAGAGCACGTCCACACGCGACCCGCTCCAAGCCTCATCACGGCACGCGATCTTGTTCTGTCTGCAGAACCAGGACGAGATTGCCAACCGCCGTTTCCTTTTCCACCGCCAGGGTGAGCAGTTCTTCCCGGCGGCGATCCGGGATTCGTTGCCCTATTTCATGGGCGCCGTCGATGAAGATCACTTCCTCACGGTCAAACGGTACCAGGACGCTCGCACGCGCCTACGCAGGCTGGAGCGTGATCAGGCGGAGGCGGTGGCACTATCGCGACAGACGTCCTCCGCCGCGCTGGCCCTGATCGATGAGGCGCGCCGCAGCAGGCTGCTGCCCGCTGGCGCGGCGCCGCAAGACACGCGCGCTGCCGTCGCCTTGCTGCGTACTGCGGGACGTCCGGCGGGCATGGACTTCGAGAACGCGGGGGGCTCCGGTGCGGATCTGCCGGCGCTGGACGAACGTCGGCGCGGCCTCCTCACCGAGCTTCAGGAAATCCGGGACGAAATCGGGGATATCGAGAGGCTCAATAAGGAAGCCTCCGCATTCGAAACCGAGGCGAAGGAGCAGGAGGCGCGGCTCGCCTCCATAGGACTCGTCGCCCATGACGGGCATGGTCCGAACGATGTCTGCCCGGTTTGTGACAGTCGTCTGTCGGTGCCCGTGCCGTCCGTAACGGAAATCCGGGCCTCGCTTGCGGGTATACAGAAGCAGCTTCAGTCCGTGCGCCGGGACGCGCCCAGGCTGCAAGAGCGGATGGCGGCACTCGAAGCGCGCCGCGCGGTCGTGTCGGAGCAACTCCGCGGCGTCCAGGCGAGCATTGCGCAGCGTATTCAGGAGAACGAGCGTCTGCGCGCGGCGCAAAACCAGTTCGTCGAACAGGCACGTGTCGCGGGACGGATCGCTTATTATCTGGAGAACGCTGACACGACCGCGCCCACCAGTCAGCTTCCCAGCCAAATCCGCGCGCTGCGCGCAGAGATGGAGGCGTTGCAGCAGGCGCTGGACGCCAATGCGGCCGAAGAGCGGCTGACAACGGCGCTCAATCTCGTGGGTCGCGACCTTACCGCGTTCGCGACAGATCTCGGCCTTGAGCACGGCAATCATCCTTTACGGCTGGACCTGAAGAACCTCTCCGTCATTGCCGACACAGATGACGGGCCTCTGTCCCTCGCGCAGATGGGCAGTGGCGAAAATTGGGTCGGCTATCACGTTGCGGCACATCTCAGCCTCCATAAACTGTTCCGCAGGCGCAACCGACCTTTGCCGAGGTTCTTAATGCTAGATCAGCCGTCGCAGGCGCACTACCCACCCGACCGCGATCAGAATGGCCTTATCGAAGGGCTTGCCGACGACGACCAGGAGGCTGTGCGCAAGCTGTTCAAGCTGCTGCACCGCTTCACCGATGACACGCCCGACATGCAGATCATTGTTTCCGACCATGTGGAATTGCTCGATGAGTGGTTCCGTGACGCGATCGCCGAGAGGTGGCGTGACGGAATTGCGCTAATTCCGGTGTCGTGGCTGCAGGATTAAAGCACGATGTCGAAAGAAGGCCGGTGGCACCGGTCAAACAGGTGCGCTGATTCTCGCCGGAAGCCCGCCTCGCCGTGCTGAATGGCAGACTGCCGGCTGAGTCTCCCGTTGTTCATATTTTGTGCTTCGAAAGTCGCATAAAGGGCATTCATTATGGCGTCCGGAATTATCTGTCGTCGGTAGGGGCTAGAGTTCAGAATTATCTGTCGTTGGCCGGACTGCTAAGTGGATGATATCGCGCTGCTTTCGCCCGAAGAGGTTGCCAATGCCCTTCGGACAACAGGTTACCAATGTGCGCCAACGACAATCAATTCCCGACTGGCCTTAAGGAGATGTTTTGATTGAGCTTATCCCGGGCCCGATTGGTAACCTAAGGCCACCTAATACGCGCATTGGTAACCCCCCAGCGACGGGTTTGGTAACCCTCATCGACCAAGATCCCGCTCTGCGCTGCGCCCACAATCGCGTTGTGACAGAAGACGTTAGCATCTCAGCGTGGGCACGTGCGCAGGCTTCGACGTCCTGACTCAATTCCGGACAGCTGCAGTTAATTCCGGACGGCACACTGGAACGCGCCTTATGTGGGACGTTCAAATCACGCTTGCGACCGCCTTATAGCGGACCGGCGGCTGCCACCCTGGAGGTCGCGTCACGCCACTTCCCGACTTTCCGCTGGCCTCAGCGATGGTCGCAAGCCGCCTTTGCCGCCCTGGAGGAAGGCGAGAACACATCTCCGTGGCGTGGTGCCACCCTGCGCGGTTCGCTGCCTATACCGGCATCGGCCGTGATTGTTCCGTGGCCGCCGGTAGTGGGTCAAGGCGCGGGACCAGATCCTCTATCGTATCGTCCAGTAGCGGTGGTTCTTCTTCGGCTTCCTGCTTCGGCTCCACCATGATCAGTCCGACGATGATCAGTGCCAAGGACGCCCAGGTCAGTATTGGTATCGCTTCGCCGAGCAACAGCATGCTCCAGCCGATGCCCGCCGCGGTCACGGCATAAGCGCTCTGGCTGGCGAAAACCGCACCTGTTGTCGAGATAAGGATCATGAAAAGCAGCATTGCGAGATTGGCAGCCACGGCCATTAGAACCACGATGACTCCGAGGCGTCCCGTCAACAGATCAAGCGGGATGAAATCATCGTAATAGGCAGCAATCGGGATAAGCAGCGCCACGGAAACGACAAGGGTAAGCCCGAACAAAGCGACGCTGTCGATCGCAGCAGGCCTCCGCTCAGCCAGAAATATATCTTCGGTCGCGTACGTGACGGGGATGACCATGGCAATCGCAATCCAGAGCCAGCTCGCGGTCATGTCCGCCGGCTGACCATAAATCAGAATGATGACGATACCGGCGAGGCCAAGAGCCAATCCGAGGAAACGCTTAATGTTTGGCGCCTCGGTCCGCATAACCGCCGCGAACAGAAAAACGACGAAGCCCTCGAGGACAATGACGATAGAGACAATGAAGGCGGGAAGCCTGCTGGCCATCCAGTAAACCAGCACCTGATTGATCACGGAGCTGATAAGCGCGAGAAGCAGGATGAAGGTCCAGTCACTGCGGGTGAGGCCCTTTAACTTCGGCATGGTCTTGCGGTTCACGCTGATGCCGATGCAGACGGCAGCGCCGATAATATCGATGAGCAAGGCCAATCCGACCGGATGCGCCTCAATGATCGAAGCCATCTTCGAGAGCGGCACGACCAGGCCCCACAGGCCGCCGCATGCAAGCAGCAGCAGGCCCCCACGGAAGGTGCGGATGTTCTGTCGCAACTTGCGTTCGCGCTCATAAACCTTCTGGGCCATGGTCGAAAACACATTGGCGAGCTTGCCCAGACCATCCGTCCGGCTTGCCACGTCCTGGATGCCCAGCTTTGAGGGGTTGAACCGCCCTGTCTCCAGGGTCGCAGCCGCCCTTGTCAGCTTGGCGACTTGGCGCAGATACTCCTTCTCGATGTCGCGAAGCCTCTTCTTTTCGATGCAGGTCGCAACCCGCGCCTTGAGAAGGGCGAGCTCGAAGTCTTTGGGCAGGAAGTCCTCGGCGCCGAGCTCGATCGCATGGACGACGCTGCTCATCTCCTCGTCAAGCGCGGAAATGACGATGACCGGCAGGTCCCGTGTCTTGGCTGACGACTTCAGCCTTTTGAGCACCTCGAAGCCGTCCATTTCCGGCATCATGATATCAAGCAACACGAGGTCGAACGGGGCGCCAGCGGTCTGATCGAGAGCGGCCGCACCGCTCTCCACTGCCACCGCCTCGTGACCGAGGGTCTCGACCGCTTTCTTGAGCTTGATCCTCACCATCGCGGAGTCGTCGACAACGAGAATCCTACCCGAGTTGCTCACAACTATCCCCTAAGGCGAAAAATGTCTTGAAGCTCCGCGACCGCCGCGTTGAACGCGCGTCTCGCGTGTTCGATCTCTACCGCGTCCGGCGGCTCACCCTTCGCGCATCTCGCCTCGATACCGGCGCAGATTCCGGCAAGCTCGGTTGCCCCCATGTCTCTTGCATTGGATTTCATGGAGTGCGCGGCCCGGCGCGTCGCGGGCAAATCGGAGGTCGGCCCGGATTTTGCCAGGGTCTCCATGATCGACGGCCCCTCGTCGAGGAACGAGCTGACGAGTTCGACCACGTCGGATTCTTCGCCACCGACGAGTTCCCGCAGCTTGTCCAGTGCTCGCCTGTCGATGGCCAAAACACCCCCGAAGCGCAGCGCCACTTGTTACAGTTCATGCGGGCGCCTTCGTGGTGAGTCTGGTATTACTGTCGCCCGATTGTCAACGGGGCCCGCACTATCTCGCGATCAGCCCACCTCCACTATTCGGGGGAAGTGAGATCGAAATCGTACCACTTCATCGAGATCGTTTTCAGGGTCCCGTCGGCGTGCATTTCATCAATGATCGTCTTGATGAGCGCGGCGAACTCGTTGTCGCCGGGCAAGATTGCCACGCCGTGGGGCACGCGGTAGAGCGGCTGTCCGACAATCTTGAACGGCTTGCCCTCCTTGATGAGCGCCATGACTGCCGGGAGGAGATTGACCAACCCGTCGATCTCGACACCGTCACCCTTCGCCAAAGCGGCGTATACGTCCTCTTCGTGTTGATATTGAACGATCACCGGATCGTCGATCTTGTAGATGAAATCCGGGACTCCGACGATCCCGGGCGGCACCTTCTTCAGGTAATTCTCGTATTGCGAGCCGGCCAGCGCCCCTATCCGCTTGCGGCTTGCGTCCGCAGGCGTGCGGATCGTCGTATTATCCCGATGAACGGCCAGCACCCCGATTCCATAATGATATGTGGCGGGGAACGCGATGTGCTCGGCACGCTTCTTGGTTGGAGTCATGCCGCCGATGACGATGTCATATTTCCCCTGCCAATTTCCGGAGACCTCTTCATCCCACGTCACGGTAGAGCCATCGGGGTTGGTAACGTATTCGACCTTGACTCCCATCCGACGTCCGACCTCGCGCAACACCTCGACGTCGAACCCGTCATATTCGCCCTTCTCATTCTTGATGACCTGTGGCGGCCAGATGTCCGGGGCGGGAGAACGCAGGGTTCCGGTCGACCGGATTTGGTCGAGCACCTCACCTGCCGGGCTGGGGTCCGCAAGCGGAAACGACGAGGCCGCCAGGGCAAGGGCGACCGCCACAAGAAGGCGCTTCACAGGGTTCAGCTCCCCCTTCGTCGAAGTATGTGGCGAGCCGCCATTCATGGAGTTATCATGTCGTATTGGTACCACTTCAGCGACAGCGCCATCAGAGTACCGTCGGAGCGCATGTCATCGACAGTCTTTTTCACCAGCGCGGCAAAGTCCTCGTCGCCCGGCAAGATCGCTATACATGATGGCAACCTACTTAACGGTTGCCCGACGACCTTTAGGGGCCTGCCCTGCTTGATCAGTTCAAGAATGACGGCGAGCGTGTTTATCGTGCCATCGATTTTGCCGCCCGAAAGAGCATCATATGCGCCCTCCTCGTGATCAAATTCGACGATGACGGGATCGTCGATTTGGTACGTGATGGGAGGCGCCCCGAGGATACCGGGGTCTTCTCTTTTCAGGTACTTTTCGTGAGTCGATGACTTCAGAACACCAATTCGCTTTCTGCTGGCGTCAGCGGGCGTCTTGATTTCGTTGTTGGTTCGATTGACCGCAAGAACAGCCATTCCATACCGGTAAATTGCCGGGAACGAGAGATGTTCGGCGCGCTTGGCCGTAGGCGACATGCCGCCTACGACAATGTCGTACTTGCCCTGCCATTTGCCAGAAGTTTGCTCGTCCCAGGTGATGACGGAGCCGTCTGAATTTTTGACGTATTCAACCTTGGCACCTATGCGGCGGCCGATCTCTCGCAATACCTCCACATCATACCCGTCGATTTCACCATTTGGCTGGCGGATCACAGCCGGAGGCCAAAGATCTGGGAACGGAGCCCGCAGAACCCCCGTTGCGCGGATGCGGTCCATTGCCTCACCCGCTACTCCTAACTCTGCTAATGGAACCGACAAAGCCGACCAAGCAAGGGCGAGTGCGACGAGAAACCGTGTCACGGGCTTCACCCCCTCTGAGGTATTGATGCGCCGGGTGCGAGGTAGGTCGGCCTCGGCTACCGCTTCGGTCAAGGCAATCACCGTTGGATGCGCTTTGTTTAGCGATCATATCGCATCGGCCGTAATTTAGCGAGAGCGCATACTCGCTCGGCACGCATGTCGAGCGTCCATGGGGCAGGCCAACACGTCCCGCGGCCAGTTGAGCAATGTCGAGAATGTCCGTCGAGCAATCGCCGTCGGCGGCGCTGATGAGCGCGCCTCATCGCGCCGTCGTGTCAATTCCGAACCACTTCAGGGAAATTGACGTAAGGATTCCATCCTCCCGAAGCCGATCGATGGCCCCTTTCAGTTCGGCAGCGAACTCTGGATCGCCCTTCTCAATAGCGATTGCGGTCGGCGTATAGAGCAGCGGCTGACCGACAATCTTGATCGGACGACCGCTGCCGATCTCACTCATGAGTGTGGACAGCGAGTCCACAATGCCATCCAGTTCTACACCATTGCCCTTTGCGAGCGACTCGTAGCCACCTTCGCTTGTCTCGAACGACACGACGACAGGCCGGTCAATCTGATATTTGATCGGCGGAATATCAAGGATATCGAATGGCTCGCGGGTCAGATATTTTTCATATTCGGAGGACTTCACCGCTCCGATTCTCTTCCCGCTCGCGTCGGCAGGCGTTCGAATTGTCGTGTTGTCACGATGTACCGCCAGCGAACCAAGGCCGAAGGCATAAACGGCAGGAAAGTCCAGATTTTCCGCGCGCTGTTTCGTTGGGGTTACACTCGGAGAGACGTCCCATGCGCCCTGCCACTTTCCAGATATAACGGCGGAAAATTCCGCCACCTCGATACGGACTTCGACGCCAAGCCGCCGTGCAACTCCGGTCATGACATCGACGTCAAATCCATCGAAGCTGCCGTCCTCCTTGCGCCAGGAGAAGGGCGGCCACGCGGGATCTACCGCTACGACCAGCACCGCTTTTTGCTTCACTCGATCAAGGACGGGGCCGGCAGAGCCGGGCATTGACGATGCACATAAGAGAAGCAACGAAACCGTTGCAATTGACATGCGCGAAAGCATCGTCATGATCTCGCCCCTTCTCGATTTGGCCTCCGGGGATTCACCCGGTTTCGCCAGGTCCATCAGACGCGTTGGTGGGTCGCTGTCCGCCGGCCAATACCGCTCTTTTCAGTGATGCCACGAGCTCCTCGACGCGCAATGGCTTGCTGAGGTAATCATCCATCCCTGCATCCAGATATCGCTCGCGGTCGCCCGCCATCGCATTGGCAGTGAGAGCTACGATGAACGGTTGGCGTTGCTCGCGGGAACCGGATGCACGGATCGACCTTGTCGCCTCGACGCCATCCATATCAGGCATCTCGATGTCCATCAGGATGACGTCATGGCGTCCTTCGGCATATGAGGAAATTGCCGACTGTCCGTCTCCCGCCAGCTCCGCCCTGTAACCCAGTCGCTCGAGCACCTTGAAGCCCAGCTTCCGGTTGGTGGCGTTGTCATCAACCAGCAGGATGCGAAGCGGAAACTTGTCTGCCATCGCGCTGTCAAGAACAGGACTCTTCGGTTGATCGGGTTTGGCGAAGCGCGTGGGAGCCCCGGCAAAGACCGCCATGAAAGCGTTAAGGAGAGGCGATGGCTTGATCGGCTTGGAGAGCATCGCCGCGAACTTGACGCCTTCCATCTCCATCTTCTTCTGTCCGGAGATGGGTACCATTGAGCTCAGCAAGACCAGCGGAATGCTGCCTTTGTCACCAAGTGCGCGTATCCCCCTTGCCAGTTCAATGCCGTCCATCTCGGGCATGTTCATATCGAGCACGATGACATCAAAGGCTTCGCCGTCTGCAATCCTGCGAAGGGCGTCAGAAGGGGACTCGGTTGCATGCGGAATCATGCCCCAGGCCTGCGCCTGGAGGGACATTATGCGCCGGTTTGTTGCATTATCGTCGACAAACAGCAGTCGCCTGCCGGTCAGTTCAACCTTGGCTAGCGACATCTGAGCCCGTTTGGGAGCCGGGGCAGTCGGAGCGCGGATCGTGAAGAAGAAGGTTGTGCCGCTGCCCTCGACGCTCTCCACCCACACCTCGCCTCCCATGAGTTCTACGAGGCGCTTGCTGATCGCTAGGCCAAGGCCGGTTCCGCCATAGCGTCGGGTCGTCGAGGCATCGACCTGGCTGAACGACTTGAACAAGCGATCCATCCGATCCTTGGGTATGCCGATCCCCGTATCCCGCACCGCGAACTGCAACATGCACGTGGCCGACTGGTCTTTGCTTGGTGACCCACCCGTCTCTGCGGCTCCGGGTGAAACCTTCATTGCAGAAAGTACAATTTCTCCCCGGTCGGTGAACTTGACAGCATTGTTGAGGAGATTGATTAGAATCTGCCGCAACCTGATATTGTCCGCGACAATCCCTTCGGGGGTTCCGGGTTCCACCACATACCCTAAGTCCAGCCCCTTCTCCGCTGTTTTTGGGGCGATCAGGTCAATCGCACTCTCAAGGCATTCGCGCAGTTCAAACGGGCGGGGATCAAGCTCCAGCTTGCCGGCTTCAACCTTTGAGAAGTCCAGTATGTCATTGATGATCGTCAGCAGTGCCTCTGCGCTGTTGTTGATCGTCTCGCCGATTTCCCGTTGCTCGTGGTCGAGCTTGGTAGAGAGCAGCAGGTTGCTCATGCCGATGACGCCGTTCATGGGCGTGCGTATTTCGTGGCTCATGGTAGCTAGGAAGGTGCTCTTGGCCTCATTGGCGGCCTCGGCGGCTTCCTTGGCCTGCTGTAGGGCTAGCGACAGCTGCTTGAGCTCGGTGAACAGCTGTGCGTTGTGAAGCGCAGCACCTGCATTGGCGGCGATAGTCGAAAGCAAGCGAAGCGAGTTGTCGTCGAACATGCCCTCCCGCGCTGTGCTTTGCACGCTGATCACACCCATGGTGCCAAGCCCTGTCTTGATCGGAACCCCCAGATAGGAAAGCGCATCCCTGCCGACAGGTGTCGCTCCGATTTCGACGCTGCGCTCGTTTACGTCCTGGTTGATGAGCAGCGGCTCGCCGGTCTCGATGATCTTGCTGGTCAGACCTTCGCCGAGGGTGAGAGTGGTGAAAGACTCGCCGAATTGGTAAGGAAAATGAATGAGGTTGGTTTTCGGGTCGAGCAGCGCCACATAAACGATGTCGGCGTCAAAAATATCGCGCATCTGGTTGCCGATCAGCCGGATGGTGCTGTCGAATTCGGCTTCCGCGATGAGTGCCTCGCTGACCTTGCTGATGGCACCCAGCTCGGCTGCCCGATCCTCGGTTTCCTTGAGCAAGCGCTGAGTTTCGTCGAACAGGCGGGCATTGGCGATGGCTACGCCCATGTTGGACGCCAGCGTCTGCAACAGGCGCAAATGACCATTATTGAAGGCATTGGCCTGATAACTCTGTACGCTGAGGACGCCTAACGTCTTGTTGCCGGCGCTGATTGGCACGCCAATATAAGAGGAAGTTCTGTCTTCCTCTTTTGGGAAATATGCGCCTAACTCCTTTCCCTCCGCTAGAGTATGAAAAATCACGGCTTTGCCTGTTATGATTATCTTTGACGTTACTCCAATGCCGATCGGAAACGGGTCAATAGATACATATTTATCTTTGTAGTATGCGAAGGGAACATGTATCAGGTTCGACGCGTCGTCATGTAATAGTATTTCCGCAACCTGGGTTCCGAAGATTTCACGCACCTTGTCACCCACGAGGCGAACAATCGTCTCAAGATTCAACGATTTCGCCATCGATTCGCTGACGCTATTGAGAATAGCCAGTTCCGCGGCCCGATCCTCTGTCTCCTTGAGAAGGCGTTGGGTCTCATCGAAAAGGCGCGCGTTGGCAATCGCAACGCCCATGCCGGTTGAGAGCCCCTGCAGCAAATGCATATGAGCTTCATTGAAGGCGTTCTTCTCGTAACTTTGCACGCTGACGACGCCCAGAGTCTTGTCGCCCGCGATGATCGGAACGCCCAGGTAGGATTCTGTTTCGTCCTCTTCGGTCGGCGCAAGAGCGCCCAACTCATCGGCGCGATCGTTTGAACCGATAAATAGCGGTTCGCCGGACAGGATGATTTTCGAGGTCAGACCCTCGCCCATCGCAAATGGCTCAGGCTGCCGATATCCATTGTAATAAGCATAGGGGACGGTGATCAGATCGGACTTGTCATCGTGCAAAAGTATTTCAGCGACTTCAACGCTGAAGATTTCACGCAGCTTGTCTCCCACAATGCGGGTTACTGTCTCCACATTAAGCGTCTTCGCCATCGCCTCGCCGACGGAATTGAGAATGGCGAGCTCCTTCACGCGTCGATTGATTTCTTGCGCATAATAGACAAAGGCCCGAGCTAGATCCGATATCTCGTCGTTGCCTTTTGTTAGCATCTCCAATTTCGCAGGAGCGCTCGTTTCCCGCATGGCGAGGCTCAACTTGCGAATGCGGCCGACGACCGACGCCTGCAAGTAACCAGCAATGAGTATGGCGCCAACCACCGCCAGGACGGCAATCGACGAGAGGACCCGGGCACGCGCCGTCAGCCGGCCGTCAAGTGCGCTGCGTTGATGGTCAACGTCTTGAGCGATCTCTTGAGAAATGACGTCGGCGGCCGCAACCAGCTTGCCGGAGAAAAGCTCGTTATCAGCCAACTGGCCCCGAATATCATCGAACAAGCGGAATAGCCTGCCCTTCAGTTCCACCACGCCCCGGGGGCCGAGCAAGGCCTCTTCAAACTGCCTTGCCAAGTAGGGGTCCGCCGTAGCCAGCAAGGAAATCCTCGGCCGCAGTTCGTTCGCGGTAGTCTGCAGCTCTTCAGCGCTGCCCGCCGTTGCAAGCCCAAGCGCCGTCGCCGTCACCTCATTCGTGAGGGCACTGCCGGCCTTTCCAGATACGGCGATGCGAAAGATACGCTGGAGCAACCCCTCCAACGCGTCTTCGGTTGCAGCACGGTCGTAGAGGGTGGTGGCAAGCGTGTCGAGATTCCGGAACAGTTCCGCCGTCGTCTCTTCAACCTCCGAGAGGTCCTTGTTTGTCTGCGACTTGAGTTTGCCGGTCAGCTCCTGAAGTTTTGACTGCTCCTTGAAACTGAGGAGCGAGAAGTTGAGCAAGGCATCCTGCTCAAGCCCTTTTGCGTACAGCGATGGCGCCAGGCGGGTGATTGCTTGGGCGCGCTGCCGCAGCTCGGCGGCGGTCTGGATAGCCTCGACTTGGACATCGGCCACCGAGTCGAAGCTTTGCCGCAATTCGTTGAAGGATTGGACAGCTATGACGCTGATCGTACCGACCATGAGAGCGAGAGCGACAAGACCTATCATCGCCCGGGCGGCAAGGCCGTGCCAGGGACGATGGGGGGCCTTCCCGTCGCTCGATTCGCTCATATATACCGCCCACACCGCCATCGTGCGTCCCAGCGGCAAACCTCGTATCGCAGTCTGGAGCCGCCGGGGGAATTCGTCAATCTGACCGTGCTTCCGGGCCACTGGCGGAGTACGTCCGCGACAGGCTCGCCACGGGTCACTCGCGGAATTGCATAGCTCCGGTTGCGCCGAAGAAGCCGATAAGATGCTCAGGCTTGAGTGAGCGCTTCCCAATGCAGACTTTGCTGCGTCACATACGATGGTCAGCAACGGGTCACGCCGCGACGATGCACACGCCCAACCTAAATGTCCGCTCGTGAAGACTCGTAGACCGAAGCTGCCGGTCCGTTCTCGGCCTAAGCTGATGCCGGACAGTTCTACAATTGATCCTCGACCGGAAACTTTTCGAACTGTTTGGGTCGCGCCTCGAGGACAAAGCGGGACAGTAGATCTGGTTTAAGCAATTTGGCACATCGAGTGTCGACGGCAGCTTTTCGCTGCTTCCGACCGCACTAGCCCGAGGTTGGGGCGTCCTGTCACGTGTCGGCAGCTTTCCCGTGGCACGGAAGCGGCGAGTTCCTGCGGGGCGTCGTTGGTTTTTCTACAGATCAGGCAGAATCTTTCTTGGGCTGAGAGGCGCGCCTTGACGCTTCGTAGTCGCTATGGAGCTGCCGAGCCCACAGCCGATGTTGGCGCTCTTCCTCCAATGTCAGAGCCCGAGAGTCTGCCCCGCTTCGAGGCG
This sequence comes from Mesorhizobium sp. M1A.F.Ca.ET.072.01.1.1, assembly GCF_004023325.1. Taxonomy (NCBI): domain Bacteria; kingdom Pseudomonadati; phylum Pseudomonadota; class Alphaproteobacteria; order Hyphomicrobiales; family Phyllobacteriaceae; genus Mesorhizobium; species Mesorhizobium sp. M1A.F.Ca.ET.072.01.1.1. The sequence continues at coordinate 24,526 of NZ_RZSF01000034.1, forward strand.
AAGAAAGCCTGCCGAAGCACTGCTAAACATTGCGCCGCGAAAAGCTTCAATGGCGGAGGCCTGGGTGATATCGGCCAACTCGGCCGCGGCTCGCTCCACTTCGTCGGCCAAGTTGTTCACTTTTTCCAGCCGCTTCACCAGCCGGTTGTGCAGTAGCTCGAGTCGAGCGGCGCGATGGAGAGCGGCGCGTTCTTCGTAGTGCGAGTCAAGCGGTGCGAACAGCATCGTCGTCATAGCGCAGCTCTCAATGCCCATTTGGTGGCGCGATCTTCAGCTGCGGCCGCTTGGCTGCTTTCGCTCGCGCTTGACTGGCTCGCATCCGGCCGCAAAGCGCAAGACTGATCGCCAGCCCGTGATGGTCGCCCGGAATCCCGTCCGCCTCCTTCACGGAGACTTCCGGCCGTCTCACGCGCTGCCTCGCGACTGCCATCTCCAAGACTACAAGTGCAACCATGCGCTGACATCCTCGATTGCCGGCCCTTCCATTAGCAAACCCTCATTTTCTGCTTTGGTTCCGATTGCTGCAAGAGGGGTCGCATGAACGCACCCGGGCTTCAACTCGAGAGTGCGGCTGAAGCCGCGCGCGGATCTACGCAGCTACATCGGACGCCGAACAGAAGCTGGAGACGCCGACAGCCGCGATCACTCCAGGGCTGGAGCGGGGCGCCCACCTAAGCGATGGCAGCCAAGCCGCCGATCCGCACCGCAAATTTGACGAGCGCGATGTTGTGACGCCGGCTCAACTGCGAACCGGAAGCCCTCAAAACACCATCCGTAAATGGTGGACACGGAAGCCGTCGGAGAAGAACGCGGCACGTGCTGCCTGGTCTCAATGGCCGAGCTGAGGGCCCGCAGCCATCGACAGTGCAAGGATAGTCTCTCACGCATTTCCTCCAAGCCATCACGTCCTGTCACGTCTTCGGCGCCTCGGCTGCATCTTCGACATGGAAGACGGCTCAACCGTGAAGGTCGCGATCCCGTTCAACTACTGGCAGGCATTTGGCAACGAATACACGCTGGCCATGATCTCGGCTGCAGAGATCGTGCAGGCTCGGTTGCGGTCCGAAGTCGTCACCCACGTCTCCTCCTCTTTCAGGATCACGACACTCCCGAAACAGTTGCCAGCAGATGCACCAAAGACCGGGCAGCATCTGTGTCGGGGACGCCCAGATCGCGGACGCTGCTCATATGGTTCACCCTCGCCAGGCTCGTTCGTGAAACACCCAGTCCTTGGTTTTTCAGATGCTCCGCAAAAGCGGCAGCCTGGCTATGAAAAGGCGGGGTTTCATCCGCCCCGACCGAGATGTGGACTGTCACCGACGGATCGAAACGATGGTCGATCGGCGAAAACCGCTCAACCTCTTCATCGGTGATGGCGATTTCAGGAGCGAGGAACGACTCTTGCAACGGCCTTAAATCGTAGATGCCGCCGAGCAGGAGCGCTCCTTTGATACCCGATGGTCGGCTGTCGTCGTCGAAAAGCATCGTCGCGAGGTGCGCGCCGGCGGAATGGCCGCTGACGGTCAATTTGCCGGGGTCGCCGCCGTGGCTTTCGATTTGTTCATCCACCCACTGCTTGGCGCGGCGTATCTGATCGACGATCGTGGCCATCCTCACCGCCGGCATCAGCGCATAGCCCAAAATGACCGCGATCGCTCCTGCTTTGGTTACACGCCCCGCGACGTAGGAGAAATCTGTCTTGGAGAACATGCGCCAGTAGCCGCCATGAATGAAGATATGCACCGGCAGTCGATCGCGTCTGCCTTCCGGGAAAAAGAGGTCCAGAGTTTCAGCGTGGCCGGCTCCATAAGCGACATCAGCGATCATGGGGATTTTCGCCCTGGTCTCCGCACTTCTGCGGCGGATCTCGGCGACGGTGTCGTCGAACTCGGGGACGTGATCGCGCGTGCGGAATGGGTCTTTCGCCATCTCTCTCATCAGATCATCACGGCGATGTATTTCGCCTCCATGAACTCGGCTATGCCGCGCTTCTGGCCGCCCTCGCGCCCAAGCCCGCTCTGCTTGACGCCGCCGAAGGGGCGGCAGGGTCGGACATCAGACCGCGATTGAGCGCGATCATAACGGACTCGATCTTCGATGCCATGCGGGTGCGGACGCGGGCGGCAGTCGTGCCGCGATATGGCTTCACGAGACGCCATGCGGTGTCGTCGCTTACGAGCCGGTTGCTAAAGGCCCAATTGAGCGCTGCCTTCAACGTCGTCAGCGTGATTGGCGTTACGGGACCAAATATCTCCTCATGGCCAGGCGTCCTCCGGCACGTTGATCACGTAGGCGGGTGGCCTGTTGCCTCCAAGGTGCGATCATGGGTCCCAGACGGGCTTGTCACGAATGCGCCTCGGATCGTACCCGGGGCCGAAGCATTGCCCGCATTCCCATCGGTTGAACTTGTAACCCTTGCGTTTCGCATAAGACAGCATGGCAACCTGACCGTGATACAATCTAATAAGGCGCAGCCACCAAGTTAGAGTCGGCTTCAGGTCAAGTTCGCTCGAATGGCGCGTCCGGTGACATGCCTCACAAACGCTCGGAAACATCGAGCAAACCAGATGGTCGGGTTCCATTTCACCTTCCGATCCCGGCAATGTGATGAAGCCAGCAACCGACGCGGACCGGCGGGAACTGAACCATCGGCCGACAGCTTGGGCAGGGGACGCCAATCGACAAATGGTCTAATCACGATAGGCGCTTGATCGGCGCATTCAATGAGAAGGGCCGCTTCATCGTGAACGAACCGTTATTATCCACACGGCTACGCGCTCGCCGCCGATCCCATACCCCTGACAGTTAGAAAGTATCCCGCCGCTATCAGTAAGGGCCGTCATATGCTATCGTCAGCTGACGCCGTCTTCGCCAATTCTTGACTGCGGCTTGACCTGGCCCAGTTACCCGCCAGGGCAGCCTGCCGTTCTCCAGGACAAGACGTTCAGCTAAGCCAAAGTCCGATTGATCGCCGAGCTGAATCGGGCGAATCTCCAGCCATCGAAGGAGACGATTGGGACACGATTTTTCCAGTACGGGACATCGAACCGTTGCCGGTCTACAACGCCGGCTTCATCGTGGTGTACGTGCATCGGCGGTCCGCCGCGCCAAGGGGCGTTGGATTCTAAGTCGCCCCACGATGCCGCCGCTTGGTATTGCCTACAGCCTATCGTTCGATCCGTCAGCCTGGTCTTGCGATCTTGCATGGCTCAGCGCTCGGGAAGCCCGGCCTGCTTCAGGGCTCTGACCACCCGGTCTGCCCATTCCGACATGTGCGTGAAGAAGGGCAGCGATCGGTATCGCTCGATCGTGAAGTCCGGCTGGGCAGCCAGCAGTTTTTGCGCGGCCCAGCGAGCCGTCTCCAGGTCGCCGCTCATCGCCGACCAAGCAGCGAGATAGCGATAGGACATGATGATATCAGGATGGGCGGCGATCACCTCCCGAGCGATCGCTACCGCGTCGGAAACGAAACCTGTCTTGGCCATGGCGGTGGCCATTCCCAATCTCATGTTGAATGCGAAGGGGTCCATCGGACTCAGAGTCATCGCGCGGCGGAACCGTTCCTGCGCGTGGCCGGCTTCGTCCTTGTAGATCGCGATCCAGCCGTGGCGTGCCCACGCCCAGGCGTTATTCGGATCGAGCTTGAGCGCCTTTTCGATGAACGGGGCGGCGCGCTCCTGCTCGCCACACATGCTCAATGCCGAGCCGGCGGCGGTCAACGCAGTTGGATCATCGCCAATTGGGCCGGCCGCTTCGACTGCCGCACGCGCTTTCTTCAGCTCGCTTTCTGGGTGCTCGGCCCACAGATACGCGGCATTCGAGGCGTGGCACCAGGCCAAGAGCGCGTGGGCGCGGCCATAGGCCGGATCGACTGCGATCGCTTTCTTGAGCAGCTCTATCGCTTGGTCGTTGGTATCCTTGCGGCGGCCCCAGATATTCGGATAGGCGCGCATGACGAAATCATACGCTCTCATGCTGGTTGGTGGCTTGCGCTTGGCCAGCTCGATCTCGGCACCACGGATGGCTGGATGGATGGCGCCTGCCACCTGCGCCGCGATCCTGTCCTGGAACTCGAAGATGTCATCGGTCGTGCCCTCGTAGCGCTCGGACCAGAGCTGTGTCCGCGTCTCGGCATCGACCAGCTGCACGGAAATGCGCAGCCGGTCGCCGCCCCGCCGAATGGTTCCTTCGACCACGTAAGTGACGCCGAGTTCCCGGCCCACCTTGCGTACGTCGACGAAACGTCCCTTGTAGGTGAAGGCAGACTGGCGTGCGATGACGAAGAAGTCTCGGATCCGCGAAAGCGCAGCTGTGATCTCCTCCACGACTCCGTCGGCAAAATACTCGTCGTCCACCCCGCCAAGATTGTCGAAGGCCATCACTGCCACCGAGGGCTGGTCATGCGGCCTCCCTGGATTTGAGACAGGCTGAGGCGGCTGGGCGGTGTCGTGCGCCGACTCTGCCTGGCGATGTCGATCCAATGATTGCAGCGACTGCGCCAGTGCGTTCGTTTGCGCCTCTGGCTCGACCTCTAGATGTTTTCTCAGAAGCGCACGGCACGATTCAAACTGGCGCAAGGCCGCATTTTCGTGGCCCCTGGCGATGTGGATCCGCATCAAAGCCCGATGCGCTGCTTCCGCGGTCGGATCCGAGGCGAGCAGCCTTTCCGCGAGTTGTTCGCAGGCCATTTCGTTCGCCGCTCCGGCTTCGGGCGGAGCGAGGCTCAGGCGCTCCACCATTTGCAGCGCTTTCTGCCGGTACCTGACCTGATGCGGACCGAACCATTCTTCCAGGTGCTCTGGAATGACTTCGCCCGCAAGGACGTCACCGCGATAAAGCCCGGCGGCGAAGGCGAGGTCCGCCATCTCGTTCCCGGCGATCTTGCGCTCAAAGACCCAGACATCCGCTTCATCCGGTCCGGCCGTCAGCGCTACCGTTTCTTGATCTCCCTCGATGGAAATGGCTGCATCCCCGGCGGCAGGAAACCATCGGCGGATATCCGCAAGAGCCTGGCGCAAGCTGTTGCGCGACTGTGCGTCGCCTCGTCCCGGCCAAAACCCTTCGGCAAGCCCTTCGCGATTGTGACCGCGCCGACCTGCCAGGATCAGGGCAGCAAAGAGAAGCGCGGACTTGCGCGTCCCGAAGCGGACAGACTGGCCGTCTGCGGACGTCACGTCGAGACCGCCAAGCAACCGGATACGCACGTCGCCTCTCCGAATTCGAACGCGCAGAGAGAATAGCATCTTCGCCTGTCGATTTAACACGGATTTAACGGCCGCCAGCCTGGCCGTTCTCGATAGTTCACGGATGGCTGTACAACCACAAATCGCCCCCGTGAGAAGCTTTGGCCCTAATCTGGAACGGGAGAGCAAGATGGCTCACATGGAAGCTCAGGCAAAGATCCATCGAAGGAACCACCGGCTGCTTGGGGCAGCGTCGAAACGAGCGGAAACTGCAATCGCTGTCTTTAGGGCGTGGCGACGGAGCGTTGCGGGACGTAGGGCGTTAGCGGACATGACGCCCGATCAGTTGAGGGATATCGGATGTCCGGATCTCGCGAGACCAACGTTCTTCATCAGGGTCGGCCTCATCACCCACCTGATGTCGATGAGATAGGGCCACCTTTGCGCGACGCTGTATTCGCTCCTTAGCTGCGACGGGCTTTTCGTTGGCTACGCCTTAGACATGTTAGTCGCTGCTGATACGGTCACTCACGTCGACGGTGAGTGGGTGACGGTTGATTTTGGCATGCCGGTCAGCGTTTCGTTCGGCGGGATTCCGTGGAGAGAAAAGATGCCCGCCTGCGGGCGTGGGGGGACCATGGGCTGGCAGGCCGGGCCTCTACTCCGTTTGGGCAAGGGAAAGTCGGATCATTAGCTTGGGCAAAGGTCCACGTTGGCTATGGCGGAGCGCGTGTCTAGGGTGGCGGCTTTTATTAGATAAGCCCCAGAAAACGTTAATGTCAGTCGCTGAAAAGGCGGCGTATAATGCGCATCTGCCCCGGCTCGCAAGACGGGGTAAGAGGCCCGGCCTGTCCCGCTTTAGTCGTGCCCCGACTTCCCCGCTCGCAGGCCGGGTCGCCTCAGGCTTCACCTGATGGGGAAACTGCAATCGGAGCGGCTCGCCAGGTCAACAGCCGGTTACGCTCCACAGGTCACTTGAAGGCGTAGCTGTTAACAACCCCGTCTGCCTCAAGCGTGACCCGGATCCAGCGCTGTTCGTCACCGCGTACGTTCGTGACTTCACTGCCTGTAGCCGTTTCCGCTGCCACCCATGGAGTATTGGCATTGATGGTACGACTAGTCACAACGCTGTCCCCATCCATTTCTTCCACCCGATAGACCTTCATGTGCGACCTCTGCTCTATTTATCTCGTATTTGAACAGGGATCGAGAAAACTTAGTTCCTTGGCCGGAGCGGCGACCCGAAGGACGCGGATCAAAAGCCCGTCACCCCAGGCAACGGGATGGTGGGCATCGATCTATGTGACGCATTTCCTCGCCGGCTCCATCCAATGCTACCGGAGAGGATTTAGTTTCAGCGTTGGGACCAAAGCGTGAGCTGCTCCGACTTCGGTCGCATCGGGAAACATTCTAGCAGCTTGCTAGTTAGGTCGCGCCGTTGGGTAGCAGAGACCCCTGGAGCGCCGCTTGTTCCCTCAGCGAGCGGGCTCTTGGTCTTCTGGTTTTACGCCGAAGCCGAGCGGCGAGAGTTCGCCTCGAAAAAATTCGGGCGTATACCGGCTCTGAGACCGTCGATCCCTAAATGCTCGATTGGATGTGCGCAAAGTGACCTAGAGGTGGCCCGGTGGCCTTGGGTGTGGGCTTTGGGGTCGTCGCGACCGGGCCTTGCCGGCAGGGGTATGCCGGCGAGCGAATATATTCGCATCCGCTAATAAACTGAATTCAACCAAAAGGCGCTGATCGACCCGTGATGCGCGGCAGCGTGGGCTGGCTTCCGCTTCATCAATCGCATGCCAATATCCGGCAGAATCCGATAACCCGCCGCTCGGTGTGCCCCCACACCCAGCGGCGGGCCAAGGTGACCGGCGCCTTCTGGGGAGAATTGCCTCAGCCCGGCGCCGGCCTGGCGAACGAGCAGGTCCGCCGCATATGCAAGACAGCTAATTTCTACCTCAATAGGACATGGCATCGCGTAGCCTCTGGCAATCGCCAGCGATCAGGAACAATCCTCACCTGTGCGGCGACCCGAAATTTCGCGAGGATCGCCATGACAATGAATTCCCGTTCACGGAAGACACGCTCGGCAAAAAGCTGGACGCCGGCACCGGCCTTTCTGTCTATTGCCTCACTTGCCGGCGGTCGGCGGTGCTGGACGTTGCCGCACTGGTTAAGCGGGCTCGGGCCGGACCATGGATGCCTGCACTGGGATTTGGTGAAGGCGATCTTCTGCCACGAGTGCCGCGCCGCCGGCCGTCAGGACCGAAACCTTCAGTTCACCAATCATGCAGTGACGCCGGACAAGCGCAAGGGCGGCTGGACGCCTTGTCCATGAAGCGGGAGCGGCCCGGTCTTCTACCTTTTGCTGACTTCATGCCAACAGATGGTGTTGTGTCATTTCGAGAACCAGCGGACTGGCATCGGTTTTGCACCACGAAGTTTTTGGAGGTCACCATGCCCCGATTCTTCTTCGATGTTTCCGAGAAGGCGGACGTGTACCACGACGCCTGTGGGATCATGCTCCCAACCTTCGGAGCCGCCAGGGAAAGGGCCCTTGCGATCGTGCGTAGGCTCAAAGCGACGCCGCGTGAGGACGATCTAGTGTGCACGGTCCGTGACATAGGCGGCCGCCGGCTTCTGGAGATCAGATTCCAATCCGGGAAGCCGGTTTACAGTTCACCAACCACGCCGTGACGGCCGACAAGCGGAAGGCACATAGCGGCCCGACAGTTCCGCAGTTGGGGTGCGTTCGGATGAACCGCCGGGCCTAACCGACTCTCGGTGGGTAGGGGAAAGAGTCGGCTGAAGCAGAGGCTAAATTAGCATTCCTGCACACGTACCCATTTTTGATTGTTTCCACCGGTTTTCGTTGCCCGGCAGCGCCAGCCCGCGCAAGGCCGATTGCCGCGATATCGCTTCTGCCCCCGCCAGATGACCGGCAACTTCGGCAAGGGGGTTTGATGGGTCGAGCCCCTAGGCGGCTGCGCCAGCTTTAATAGCGATGGCATGAGACCATGGTCGACAAGAAAATAGGCAATGGCGGAAACAGCTTTGAGATCGCCATGGTCGCTGTCATTGTTGCGGCTGCGATGGGACTCATCATAGTTAGCCACGGGAATGCATTGAATGCCAGTTGCGCCCTTCGAGCCAGCTTGAGTTCGCTGCGTCAGATAGGGTCGGCGGGCAGTTTGGTCCCTGGCGCAGCTCCCGGGGACGGTTGAGAGCGGCCTGTCGGTCGGTACCGACGCAAAGAGCCCGCGCGCGGAGGAGGTGCGGCGGGCTCTTCTGCGGACTTGGCTAATTCAGCTAGACCGCCAGGCGCGGGGTGAGCGCCTTCAACTAGGATGCCCTGACATGGTGAACGAGAGGTTACGACCCGAATGCGCCGCGCCGGTTAGGCAAGGCCGACCAAAACCTTAAAGGCGGCCCGGAACACCAGACTTGAAGGCATATTTGTAAACCGCGCGTGTTCCTTCAACCCGAACCCAAAAGCGCTCATCTGTTCGGGCCGTCACGTCCTTGCCGGTGGCCTTTCTGGCCGCCTCCCAGGGGGTGGCTGCGCTCGCTACGCGATGGGATATCGGCATGTCGCCGACCATCTCTTCCACCCTGTAAACCCTCATCAGGCTCACTCCATCAAGGAGCGCTCCCAACCTTTCACTCGATCAGCTTGTTCCCTCTCGGGCGCTCACTTTCTTTCGTCGGAAGGGAGTACAAGCGCGCCTGGAACGATGTCGGTGTTTTGAGCCACCTTTATCCGCCAGCCCGACTGTTCTTCCTTCAGAACTAGAAGCAGAATGCCTTGCCGTGTTCCGGCGGGTGCGCCGTCCGGAGCTGATGCACCCGTTAGGGTCCATGTGTAGTGCACCGATGCAAGGCCGGGAGCTAATTCGACAACTGACGAGACGGCCCCTTTGAGTCGGCTGTTACGAAACATGGTCTCATGAGTTGCGCGATGCGCCCCTGCGATTTCGGTGCGGTTCTTCCACCAAACACCCACGACGTTGACGAAATTGGCATCCTCGGCGAACAACGCTGCGAAGTCGTCCATGTCATGTCTATTCCAAGCATCGGCAAAGGCAGTTGCGGCATCTTCAGGTTTGCTGACCACCAGTGTCATGACAAATCTCCCGTTTGCTCGGTAGCGGCACGGTCAGGGGTGAAAATAGTTTCAGTTCGAAGTCTTGGTCCTGGTCCGCTTGGAAAGCAAGCGCAACAGGTCTGCTTCTTCGATGGTCCCCCTCAGCGGCTCCGTTTGCTAGGTCTTAGAAAATGTTAATGTCAGTCGCTGAAAAGGCGGCGCATAATGCGCATCTGCCCCGGCTCGCAACTCGGGGTAAGAGACCCGGCCTGTCCCGCTCTAGTCGTCCCCCGACTTCCCCGCTCGCAGGCCGGGTCGCCTCAGCTTCACATGATCGATGAGCAGAACGGCTCGCCCGGCAAACAGCCGGCCAGGTCACTGAAGGCATACCTGTAAACCGCGCATGTCTCATTGTGGAACGACTTCACGGTTCCGTGATTGTAATGCTGGTGGTCGGACTCTCCTAGAGTTGTAAGCCACTGGAGGCCCGTCGCTTACGCTCATTAGCTGCGACGGGCTTTCGTTTATTTCTGGCAGGCGAACGCGCGTTAGCCGAGCTTCTGGATGCGCCCCTTATCGAGGCGGAACGCGCCACTATTGCCGCCTTGGCGCTCGAAATCGCTCTGTAGCTCATCCCACGTACCGAGATACTTGCCGCAATCGTCGCACCTGATCGGCGTCGAGGGCTCGGCGTCCTTGGGGAGCCTTAGCCGGATGGTACCGCAATAGGGGCACTCCAGATGATGGTCCAGATACTCGCCGGGTTGGAGGCCCAGTGACGCATGCCCGTTCCCAGTGCCCATAGCTCCCCTCCACAATGTGGCCGGCGCAAGGGGTTCCCAACCGCCCGGATGCCACAAGGCCAACATACGCGCTTTTGGAAAAGTTACAAACGATGTGGGGGCTATTGGGTCCTCGATGATAAGCCTTCCTGCTTCCCCGGAGCCTACGCTCAGCAGCTGCAGCGAATTTTTCACGGGAACAAAACTCGGCCCAATCGCGTTTCGCGCGACTAGGGGACTTTTCGTATGGCCGAAATCAAGCAAGAGCTTGGCAAGCGAGCACAGGCTCACAAGGAATCTAGGGTGCAATTCCTAATCCGAGAAACCGGCATCACCGAAGCGCAAGCGCGCGAGCTCGGATTATTGCCAATTATCTCGACGAGCTCGCTGCTTCGCGA
>NZ_RZSF01000350.1:0-6528 GCF_004023325.1 Mesorhizobium sp. M1A.F.Ca.ET.072.01.1.1
GTAACCCAGGATATGCAGTTTCTCCGGGTCGAAGAAGAGGCCGCTACCCTTGTCGCGCAGGAAGGCGTCATCCTCCCAGCTGTTCCATAGGCCGAGCACGACATCGGCGAATTCTTCCGCCCGCGCGTAGCGGTCCTGATGCGCGAACTGGCTGACGTTGCCAAAATTATCCAATTCGAGCGGATTGGACGAGGTCACGAGGTTCCAGCCGGCCCTGCCGGCGCTGATCTGATCGAGCGAGGCGAATTTGCGGGCCAAGTTGAACGGCTCATTGAATGTGGTGGAGGCTGTTGCCACCAGGCCGATGCGCTCCGTCACCACGGCAAGCGCCGACAGGAGCGTCAGAGGCTCGAAGCCAACGGCCCATTCGTCGGTCCGGGAGAGGGATTTGAGATCATTCGTATGGGCCGCGACCCCATCCGCCAGGAAGATCAGGTCGAACTTCGCGCGTTCTGCCGCCTTGGCAAATGCGATGCGCTGCCTGAGGCTCGTCGTCGCATCCGCGGCGGTGTCAGGGTGGCGCCATGCCGCCACATGGTGGCCAGCTGGATACATAAAGGCGCCAAGCCGCAGCTTCCCAACCTTGCTCACCTTCAGTCTCCTTTCAGCAACGATGACAATTCACGAGGATCACTGCGCTTTACCGGAGCGGACGATCGGCGTGGTTTCGGCGGCGTGGCTAACAAGTTCCCGGCGCCGTCCTTTTCGGCCGCACAATGCCTAGGCGGCCAGGCTGACGTTGCCCGTCTCTGCGACCAGCCGACACGCTTCGATTATGGCTTGTTCCGTGCGGTTGCGGATGGCTTCGGATATGATGACGCCATCGGCAAAGTCCCGGTCGGACGCGTAGATGCCTGTCGGGATGGTCAATGCCTCGAAGAAGCCGAAGAGCGGCCGAAGCTGATGTTCCACGACGAGGGAATGACGTTCTCCGCCTCCAGTCGCCGCAAGGATAATTGGCTTTCCTTTAAGCGAGGATGGCTCCAGCAGATCGAAGAAATGCTTGAACAGTCCAGTGTAGCTGCCTTTGAAAGTCGGCGAGCCGACCACCAGGACAGCGGCGCTTGACAATTGCTCGACGATGTTTCTGGCCGAAAGGTCGAGGTTGCCGAGCCGCTTGGAGTGCGCAAAGGAAGGGCCTAAATCCTGGATGTCGAAAGTAGCTGAGGATGCGCCAAGCTTCTTCGCTACTTGTCCGACTATGTGGTCAACAAACCCCCTTGTCTTTGAAGGGCGGGTAAGATTGCCCGATATTCCTAACACGAACTTGTTCGACATTTGTCGGCCCCTTCATAACGGTCTGTATAATCAACTCTATCGACTTGGTTGAATTAAGAGAGGGAGCAGATTTCAAAAAGAAGCCGCCAATCGGATGGAGTTTGCGGAACGTCGGCTATAATGGGGTCATTCGATGCTGACTGGAAGCATGGGCGCCGATCAAGGCGAGCCGCCAGGTTGTGCCGGCGAGATGAGACAGGAGTGAAGCCAGCGCCTGCTGAAGGATCGACCTCAGAACCCGATTTTGTCGATGTGATGTGTCCGACGAAATCACGCGCTACCGATCTTCTCCGTCTGCGACTGTCAGTGACAAGCTTTGTGCGGGTTTGCCCGCGTCTTTAGGTTGGCTTGGTATTTTCCAAACGCAGCCGCGGGCTACAATAGTTGTTCGTCGACTACAGATTTACGGGCAGAGCCAAAGGCCGATGATGCCGGGAGTTGATGATGCATAAACTGAGCCGCGCCGCCCTCTTCGAGCTTGTGTGGTCGAAGCCGTTGACCGAGATCGCTCGCGAACTCAACGTGCGCGACCAGCACGTCGCCGTGGCTTGCGATCTCTTTGACATCGCCCGACCGCGCGCCGGGTACTGGCAAAAGGTCGGGGTACGGCAAACCTGTCGAAAGGGCTGTCCTCAGCACTGAAGCCTTTCCTGCCGAAGAGATTGTTTGCGTAGGCATCTGAAGGCGGTCACGTGCCGATCCGGACGGGCCCGGTTGCGTCCCTCGATGGTCCCGTGCGCCAAGAGGAAAGGCGCCGGCAAAGGCGTGCTCCAAATCTTTCCAAGGAAGCAGAGAACGTCTTTGCTTCGGTTTTGCGGTCTTCGCTACAACTTGTCAGCACTTCGATGAGGAGAGTGCCAAGTTTAGCAACGGAGATATGTCATGGGGTTCAAGCCCTTGCATGATCGTGTGGTGATCCTGTGCGGTGGAAATACCACGCCGTCGGCCAGTACTACCTCAATGGCGTCAACCCGCCGCTTCATTCCTGGATCTGAACATTGCTCTCCAGGACACAATCGGAAGTCAGCGCGTCAGCCGACGACGCGTATGGTTATGCCTCACTCCAAGCCGCCGAGGCATTCATCGCCACCGAAGGCATCGAGTTTGGGCGCTTCAAGCGGCCCGACGCGCATGGCATCGCGCGATCGAAGACGGTACCCGCTCGTCACTTTCGGGCGATTTGCCCGCGAGGGTCTGAATTTTCCTCTGCCGCCGTTGGCGCTTGACGCGCAGTGCGTTTCCGGCCGCGACACCGGGGTCAGGCCGCCCCGCATCCATCGCGCGTCTCGCGCGCCCGATAAGGCTGCGTGTCGATCTCGTCTCATGTGTGTTGCCGCCTTATCAACGTCACCCGCCATGGGGTACCGAGCTTCCGGAAACCAGGATGCGCGCCAAGTGGAGAACTTTAATTCTCTATCTAATCCATAGACATTATATTCTGCCTTCGTTGACGACCGGCTTGCCGTTAGTTTCCTCCCGCTGTCGCCCGACAGGGCTATCAAAGGAGTGACGGATGGGTCGGCATATTCGCTTCAACGCTTTCGACATGAATTGCGTTGGCCACCAATCTCCTGGTCTGTGGAAGCATCCGCGCGACAAGTCTTGGAAATACAAGGACCTGGACTATTGGCAGGACCTGGCTCGAACGTTCGAGCGCGGCATTTTCGACGGCATATTCATCGCCGACGTCATCGGCTATTACGACGTCTACAAGGGCTCGAACTACCACGCGATCGAGCAGGCGGCGCAGATTCCGGTCAATGATCCCTTGCAACTGGCCGCGCCGATCGCGCTTGCAACCGAACATCTCGGCATCGGCATTACCGCCTCGACCTCGTTCGAACATCCCTACACATTCGCCCGCCGCCTTTCGACCGCCGACCACCACACGAAGGGTCGCGTCGGCTGGAACATCGTCACTTCGTATCTGGAAAGTGGCGCCAAGAATGTCGGCCAGACTGGCTTGAAAAGCCATGACAACCGCTACGAGGTCGCGGCCGAATATGTCGAGGTGCTCTACAAGCTGTTCGAAGGCAGTTGGGAAGCGGGCGCGGTGCTGCGTGATCCGGTCCGTGGCATCTTCACCGACCCCGGCAAGGTCCACGAGATCGGCCACAAGGGCAAGTTCTTCGAGGTGCCTGGCTACCATCTGTCGGAGCCGTCGCCGCAACGCACACCGGTTCTCTATCAGGCCGGCGCCTCGGGTCCAGGCAAGGCCTTCGCCGCCGCGCATGCCGAGTGCGTCTTCGTCGGCGCGCCGACCAAATCGCTGCTCAAGGCCTATGTTTCGGAAATCCGCCAAAAAGCCGCCGCCGCGGGCCGAGATCCGAAGAATGTCCTGATCTACAATCTCACCACGCTGATTGTCGATGAGACCGACGAGAAGGCCCGCAAGCGCTTCGAGGAATATCAAAGCTATACATCCTATGATGGCTCGCTGGTGTTCATGTCGGGTTGGACCGGCATCGATTTCGGCCAGTACGCGCCGACCGATGCACTCAAGAAGGTCGAGACCAACGCCATCGTTTCGATGGTCGAGCACTTTGCCGGCAAGGACAAGGCGTGGACCGTCGAGGAGCTGGCGAAATGGGGCGGCATCGGCGGCGTCGGTCCCGTCTTCGTCGGCTCGCCCGGCACCATCGCCGACATCCTGCAGGAATGGGTCGATGAAACCGGGGTCGATGGCTTCAACCTCGCCTATGCGGTGACGCCCGAAAGCTTCGAGGCCGCCGTCGACCTGCTGGTGCCGGAATTGCAGAAGCGCGGCGTTTATCCCACCGCCTACAAGCCCGGCACGTTGCGCGAAAAGCTGTTCGGCGAAGGGCCGTATCTTCCCGCAACGCATCCCGCCAGCGGCTACCGTGACATTGAAGCCGTCAAGCGTCGCCAAGCCGAACGGACTTCGGCGTCCCGTCTCAAATCCGTGAATGCGTGATGACCGGCTTGCTGGAACTCCACGACGTGTCTCTGTCCTTCAAGGGCGTGCGTGCCCTCAGCGCGCTGAGCTTCAGCGTCGCCAAGGGTGAGATCTGCGCCTTGATCGGGCCGAATGGCGCCGGCAAGAGTTCGCTTCTCAACGTCATCAATGGCGTCTATCGCGCCGACGCCGGCGACATTGTCTTCGACGGGCTGCGCTTCGACGCGATCCATCCGCAGAAGGCGGCTCATCTCGGCATCGGCCGGACCTTCCAGCACAATGCGTTGTTTCGCCGCCTGTCAGTGCGTGAGAACGTGCTGGCCGGTCTCTCTCGTCATGGCAACGCCAGCTTTCTCGAAAACATCTTCCGGCTGGGCAGGGACGGCGCCGAGCGCCTCGGTTTCCTTGCCCGCGCCGAGCGCACCATGTCGTTCCTTGGGCTCGACCGCCATGCGGGGAGGATAGTTTCGACACTTCCCTATGGCCTGCAGAAACGCGTCGCGCTGCAGGAATCCGCCCCGTCCAAGCCGCTACGCCAGCCTGCTTTTGGGGCTGGCACCATCGCCATCGTCGCCGGCCTGATCGCCGCCTTCGCTGTGCCGGCTCTTGCCGACGACTACTGGCTGAGCTCGATCATCATCCCGACGGTGATCATGGGGCTTGCCGGCATCGGGCTGAACCTTTTGATGGGGTATACCGGGCTCGTGTCGATTGGTTCGGCTGCCTTCATGTCGATCGGCGCCTTCTCGACATACAATTTGCTGCTGCGCGCGCCGTTCTTGCCGCTGCCGGTCGTCCTGATCCTTGCCGGTCTGATCGCGGCGGTTGCCGGCGTCATCTTCGGGCTGCCGTCGCTGCGGATCAAGGGCTTCTATCTCGGCGCTTCGACGCTGGGCGCCCAGTTCCTGTTCGAATGGCTGTTCACCAATTTCAGCTGGTTTTCGAATGACAGCCAGTCGCTGACCATCTCGGCGCCGCGACTGCGGATCCTCGACTACGACCTCCAGTCGGCCGCCGGTCGCTACTATCTGGTGATCGCAACCACGGTGCTGCTCATCGCGCTGGCCTTCGCCATCGTCAAAAGCCGTGTCGGCCGCGAGTGGATGGCGATCCGCGACATGGATGTCGCTGCCTCGGTCATCGGCATCCGCGTGGCGCGCCGCAAACTTTTATCCTTCGGGATAAGCTCGTTTTTCCTTGGCATCGCCGGGGCACTCTGGGCCTTCGGATACCTAGGGACGTCGGACGCGCATGCGTTCAATCTCGATAAATCGTTCCAGATTCTGTTCATCGTCATCATCGGCGGCGTGGCAACCATCTTCGGCAATTTTCTCGGTGCCGCCTTCATCGTGCTGACGCCGATCCTGCTCGACCGGCTGTCATTGATCATCGACTTGTCATTTCTCGGCGATCAGGGCGCGCTGGCAAACCTGCAGCACATCATCTTCGGCACGATCATCATCGTGCTCTTGATCAAGGAACCGGATGGTTTGTCGAGCCTGGGGAGGCGCGGCTTGGAAGCCCTTCGCTCGCGAGCACGATCATCCAACTGAACCCAGACAGACGAAACACCTCGGCGCCAGGTCTTTCGCCTCCTCCCAAGCATCGGTCGTCACTTTCTCCAAACCACTCAAACAAGGGTTGCACAATGTCATTGCTAACCAAGACCATGTCGCTGGCGGCCGCTGCCGCGATGGCTGTCACGCTCATGAGCAGCGCGTCCTTCGCCGAAGACGGCACGGGCCAACAGCTCTATCCGCTGTTTACCTACCGCACCGGACCCTACGCTCCGTCGTTCATCCCGTTCGGTGCCGGCAATGTCGACTATCTCCGCTACATCAATGAGGTCGAGGGCGGCGTCGATGGCGTCAAGATCCTGGTCCAGCAATGCGAGACGGCCTACACGATCGAGCGCGGCATCGAGTGCTACGAACGCTACAAGAGCGGCTATAACGGCGCGCTGACGGCGGCAATCTATCCGCACTCGAGCGGTCTCGACGTCGCGCTCACCGACAAGGCTCGCGTCGACAAGATCCCGATCGTCAGCCCCGGCGGTGGCCAGAATATCGCCACCGACGGTCGCGTCTTTCCCTACCAGTACCCGTTGGTGTTTGACTACTGGAGCGAAGCCCAGATCATCGTCGATTACATCGCCCAGCAAGCGGGCGGCTATGACAAGCTCAAGGGGCTGAAGATCGCGACGCTCTATCACGATAGCGGCTATGGCCGCGATACAATCGAGCCGCTCGGCATCCTCTCCAAGAAATATGGCTTCGAAGACATCCAGATCCCGGTTCCGCATCCCGGCGAACAGCAGCAGACACAGTGGCAGC
>NZ_RZSF01000351.1:0-6482 GCF_004023325.1 Mesorhizobium sp. M1A.F.Ca.ET.072.01.1.1
AGCTGAAGCTGACCGAGATCGAGAACAGGAAAAGGTTGATCTCGATCTCGATCAGCTTCAGCTTCAACGCCGCGTTCCGCTTCGAGTGGCAGCTGGCCGGCTCGTCCTCGCAGGCCCAGATCGAAAGCTTCGTAAGCCTGAAGCAGCGCCTCCTTGCCAGCGCCGCGCCGAGCGTCGGGCTTCTGCCGGGCCTGCCGAAAGCCCTGCCGATCCTGTTCCTGCCGGAGCTGACGGTGGTGTTTGCCGACGCGGTGAGCAACGGCGCGCCATGGGTGGTGACATCGCTCGGCGTGCAATATGACGATGACCCGCCGCAGAACCCGACCTATGCCGATTTCAAGCCGTTCGAGGCGGTGACGACCCAACTCGCCACTTTCGCGCTGATGAACGCGCTGAACCTGCCGGCCTACAATTCCGTGGTGCAGCTCGAATTCGACCCCGCCACGGGCACACTCGGTCTGAAGGACATCGACAGCGACCCCGACGCGCTGACCGGCTGGCTCGACTATCCGACCGTGCTTGCCCAGCTTGCCAATTTCAGCGCCACGCTTTCCGTGCCCACCGCCAGCGCCAAGGCGAGCGTGTTCCCGATGCCGCCCTTCCTCAACCTCGCCACCAGCGGGCGCACGGATGGCAACGGCAATGCGCAGGAAATGTCCTATCAGTTCGAGGCAAAGAACGTCGTCTCGCAAACCTACCTGCAGGCGGTCGACACCTATTTCAACCAGCTCTTCGTCAACCAGACGCCGAACCAGAGCTCGGCGGCCAATCTGGGCACCGGCACGGCGCCGCTGTCGCAGGAGATATTCCTCGACTATTTCAAGGGCCTGATCCGCGGCGCGGTGCACGAGCTCCTGGTCACTATGCAGAGTGCCGGCCTGACCTCCTCGCCGCTCGACAAGCTGTTCATGGCGGCGGTGGCCGCTCCGACCCCTGGCGCGCAGACGCGCTTCCAGGGCCTTGCCGGGCAAATGTCGAGCGCGTTCCGTGGCGGCGTGCGCCTGCCCTACACCGCCGGCCTTACCGTACCGGGCGGCACGGCGCTGACCACCACCAATCCGCTGTTCGCGCTTCTTTGGCAGCAATTCCCCGCCGGCGGCTTCGCCAAGAACGACAGCTACAGCATCACGCTGACCAATACGGATGCCACGCAAGGCTGGCTCACCACCAACGCTGCCTTCTCGCTCACCAAGACCTTGCTTGCGCCCTATGTCGGCCTGACCGAGGCTTCGGTGGCCGCTCCCGGCAATCCGACGCCGATCGCGCTGAGCTCGAGCGGGCCGCAGTCGTTCGCGCTGGAGAACGCAACCGTCTGGACGCCGGCCGGCGGCGGCGCGACGAGCTTGCGACCATTCGCGCCCAGCCTGGCGAAGCTGCAGGCCAATGAGGGGACGACCGCCATCCAGGTGCTGGTGCAATCGCGCCAGGCGCAAGGCGCGTATATGCCGGACGGCACGCCGCTGCCGGTCGGCGACATCACCTTCGCCACCAGCATCACACTAACGGTGAAGCAGATTCCGGGCGCCACGCAGGGCAGCATGCTGCCCGACGTCTACGCGCTGTCGGGCGCCAGCCAGGCGGACGAGGCTTTGCTCGACAGGATCCTCGACGATCTCAGGGCTGGCGACCGGCCGGCCGACGCGATCCAGATCCTCTATCAGACGGCGGCCGGTGCTGCCGGTCTGGTCTCGGCCGTGGTCGATCCGACCGCCGTCTTCGCGCTACGGACCAACACCACGACGGTCTCGCAACCGCCGCAAGGACTGATGGGCTTCGCGCTCGACCTGCCTGCCGGCGTCTCGGTCGGTGCCAGTACCGATGTCGCCGCCGATGGCGGCTACGGCTTCCTGCAGATCATCCAGCAGGCGACGGTCACGAACGCGCCCGGCTACTATCTGCGCTTCATCGACAAGACCGGCAACTCGCTGCCGACGGCGCTTTTCGTCAAGGGCGTCGCGCAGGTAACGATGCTGGTGACCTACAAGCCGGGCAGCGGCAGCAACCAGCCTGGCTCGCCGCTGGCCATCCAGCCCTATTACAACGCGGTGGTGCTGGCCGGCACACAGAGCGGGCTCGTCTATTATGTCGAGACCGCCGACCCGTCCCTGGAAACGCGCTATGTCAAGGTCGCCGCCGGCACGTTCGGCGTCGAGCTGACGCGCGCCGAAAGCGTCATGCAGCTCAAGACCCCCGCTCGTCTGGCCAAGGCTGGCAAGCTTGGTGCGGCCAGCCATCATGCGCGCGGCGATGTCATCCGGGCGCTGCGTTCATCCGGCGTAGCCGACGATGACGAGTTGCACGAGGCCCTGGTCGCGGCAGGGGCCGCGCCCGCCGCGCTGAATTCACTCTACAACCTGGTCGCCTATCAGGTACAGGCCACCACCGGCTTCATCCTGAGCAATTTGTCGGCGCCCATCCAGCCGCAAAAACCCGACCAGGGGGCGACCAGCAGCACCTATCGGGTGTTCGCGCCACTCTACAATGTGGCGACCGCCAATGTCGGGTCGGCCACACCCAATCGCTATGCCTCGATCGACGACAAGTTCGCGCTGTCGTTCTTCGTCAACGACGCTTTCGGCAACCAGTTGCCGACGCCGGCCAGCTACAACGACAGCAATCTCTATTTCGATCCGATCGTGCCGATCGACCAGTGGCCCGGCATCCTGCCGACCTACGGCTTCGACGCCTCGAAGACGGGGACGGTCGAGCTCGTGCTGACGCCCAGCCAAACTGCGTTCAGTGGGATGTCGGCCGACCAGAAGGCCGCCGCGCTCGCCAATTTCCGCACCATCGAAGACCAGATCAACGCCCCCGGCGTCTCGTTCTATGTCGAGACCAGCCTGGCGCTGCAGGCCGACGGCAAGAGCTTCGCCAGCTTCACCGTCCCGTCCGCCGACGCGGCCAAGGTCACCGGCATGGTGGCGGACCTCGTCGCCTGGCTGGCCGGCACCAGCACGCATTTCCCGGGCGCCGTGACCATTTCGATGCCGGTGAGCGGTCCGGGCGCCTTGCCGCCTTTGTTCGAAATCGTCGTGCTGTTCGGCATCACCCGCAACGCCGATCTGATCTCGCCCTATCTGAAGGGCCAGTACGGCACGATCCTGGTGCCGTCGGCACAGAATGTCGCCACGGGGTTCGTGCCCGCGACCGGCGGCGCCAGCGCGCTATCGCAATTCGCCGCCGCTTTCACCGGCGCCTTCCCGGCGCAGAAGCTTGCGGTCGGCATGAACGGCGCCGACGCATCGGCCCAACAAGGTCTTTCCAGCACAACGCTGGCGCGCAAGCGGCTCAAGGCCCTGAAGCTCGCGCAGGACGGATCCGGCGGCGCGCGAGCCAATTCGCAATCGCTATGGGCCGTCGCGGCGTCGCTGCTCGACATCACGATCGGCACCGCGGGAGGCGGCCCGCGTTTCCTCTCGCCCAAACCGCTCGACAATGTGCTGAACAGCGCCAGCGTGCCGCTGCCGACGCTATCGTCCAGATTACCGGCCCTGCCTGCGCAGCAGCTGCTCATCGATACCGACCTCGACCAGCTCAACCGCGGCTTCTTCCAGGCAGTCGACGACGTGCTGTCGCCGGCCTCGGCGGCCAAGGCCTTCGAGCTCGCCCGAGATGCCTATGAGCAGATCGCGCTTGGCCGCGAGTCGCTCGCGCAGAAATACGCGCAATACGAGGTCGACTGGCTGTTCGGCCCGCAGTCGCCGTTCACCGGCACGACGGCGGCATTGGCGGTCGCCCAGGACGTGTTCGAACAGCAGATGCGCGCGGCGCTGATGACGGCCTATTCCGTCGACACCATCGTGCAATACGACGTGACCTGGAACCAGTCCGTCCCGGCCGGCGCAGACGGCTATATCGAGCTGTTCGGCCAGATTGAGGCCGTGCTTGCCGGGACCTGTGCCTGGAGCGGTACAACGCTGTCGGCGACGACCGGCAATCCGCACGGCCTGACCGATGGCAGCCGCGTCCTGATGATGTTCCAGACGAATTCCGGCCAATTGCCGGCGAATGGCGTTTACGACGTCGACGTTACCGGGGACACGACCTTCACCATCACCACGGCCACCAGCGGGTCAGGCGCCGGCAGCTTCTCGGCCACCCGGCAGAATTCCGGCCTCTCGACTGCGCATGTCGGCATCGTGAGCACGGGCGCTAGCCCGCTGACCTTCCTCTATGGCGATCCCAATGCCGCGGCGGCGTCGGTGGTGCCGTTCGACCTGCGCTTCGCCGTCACCAATCTGCAGTACTTCCTGGGGCCTGCCGGCGCGCCCGGCGAGGCGCGTCCATCGATCTGGCTGCAACTCATCGACCCCTACCCCCAAGGCGTGCCGCATATCGGCCCGGCCGGCGCGCTGACGAAGATCCCGGTGGTGTACCGCCAGTATCCGACGCCGCCGACCTTGATCAGCCAGACCTGGTCCCGGTTCACGCCGTCGTCTGGTTCCGGCAATCCGGTCGCCGACGGCGCCGACTGGAGCTACCTCTATACCTATCAGGCCTTCCTCGTCGCGCAGGATCAGATCAACACCGCCGTCACATACAACACTGACCTCAGCGCGGCATCGAACTCCACGCAGAACCGCCTCGGTGAGCTTCCCGGCGCCGACGGCCCTTACGACCTGTTCACGGCCTTGGCCCGCACCTCGGCCGTCTATGGGGCGATCGGTCCCGTGTTGCGCAACCTGGCCGACCCGGCCTGGGCCGACGCGGTGGCCGCCTTCGCCACGGCCATCGGCGAGGTGACGGCGAACAAGGACTGGAACCCCAGCCTGAATCTGGCAGTCTCGCAACGCCTGGCCAATGTCACGGACAGCTATGTCGTCACTGACGTGCTGCAGCCAGATGGAACGACACGGCTGATCGAGCTGCAATGGCCGGCCGCACAAGGTGAATCGAGCTTCGCCAATGTCGCGCTGACTGTCACCGCCCTCGATCCGTCGAACCTGACGTCTTACCCGAACCAGCACGCTGTCCAGCCTCCACCGCCGAACGGCTTGCTGTTCGAGGTGGAAAACGCCGCGCCCGGCAATTTCGGCGTCGCGCACACGATCAAGGTCGACGCGCTCAACGTGCTGGCGGCCGAGAATGCGCTGGCCGCCGTGCAGATCGAGCGCAACTTGATCACGCTTGAGGCCGCCGACAACACCGCCTGGCAGGTGGTGCCGGAATTCGTCTACAAGACGCCGCAGGTGCGCCCGAGCCAGCCGGTGACGCCGTTCATCGACAATGCGACGCCGATCGATGTGACGAAGCTGCCCGGCCAGGGCGCTGGCGCGGCCTGCCCGGCATCGCCGTCGAGCCTGTGCCAGCGCATCTTCACCATCATGGCCGACCTGCTCGCCGATCCGGCGCAGGCGAAATCGCTGCTCGCCGCGCATGCCGCCGCCAATCTCAGCGATGGAACGACGCGGCGGGTGAAGGTCGGCTGCTCCTACCAGTTCCCCTTCCCCGCCGTCGCCGGCGGCGCCTTCGACAGCGCCTCGATCAGCCCGCTGGTTCCGATCGCACTGGCCCGTTCCTTCGAGATCGACGGACAGCAGCCGGCGCAGCTCGGCGATTTCGCGGCGCTGTTCGCCGAGGCGATCGCCGGCTGGGCCTCCGGCAACAGCATCGTCTTCGGCGCCAATGCGGAGCCGGCCGGCGCGATGCTGGTCTTCGACATCACGCTTTATGCAGCGCTCAGCGGCGTCAACACGCCGGTGCTGCGCTTCAGCAACCTGCAACTGAAACTGACGGACATCGACGCCAGCTGATCGGCCTGGGCGGACAGTGGCGGCGGCGTCGCGCGTAACACAACGGGAAGGAGGGCAGCCGTTTCGAAACCTGGTGCATCGGACCGCAGGCCGCGAACCGGTTTGGGACGATCCGATGACGAAACAAACGACCGGGCGATGGCAATCCGCCGCTCCGGAACTGGCATGCAACCAATCGTCCTAACCTGCAAACCGCGAGGGAAAACCATGGCAACGACCGCGAAATTTGAAATCCTCGGTGCTAACGCATCCACCACCAACTGGGACGGCTCGCCGCTCACGCTGGCCTACCGCGAGAGCGCGGCGATGCCGCAGACGACCAACGGCTCGATGGTCTTGGCCTATCAAAACACCGCTTCGCTGAACAATGCCGGTAAGCTCGGTCTGACCTCGGGCGGCTCGCAGCCGACCTTCCTCAACGCCCCGGCGCTGCTCACCCAGCCCAGTATCCTCGTCAACAACTGGCAGGCCAACAATCTGTCCGTCACCAATCTCAGCGTCGCGACTGCGACGCCGATCTGGATCGAGGCCTTCGGCCCCGGACTGCCGGGCCAGAAACCGGTCGCCCTTACCATCAACACGTCACTGACGCTCAAGCCGGGCGGCATCGCGCAGGGAACCTCGACCCCGAACTGGATGCAGCTCTCGCTCGGGACGAACACGGGCCAGTTGATCGTCGTCGCCATCGTCGGCGGTCCCCAGGATGCATCCGGCAACAACGCCTATGCC
>NZ_RZSF01000352.1:0-6434 GCF_004023325.1 Mesorhizobium sp. M1A.F.Ca.ET.072.01.1.1
GTGCATTGCCTTCAAGGTCGGCAGCGCCGAGTTCAACAATTGGTGGCATTGGCCTGATGCAAAATGCCTATCGCCCTGCTTGCGCCCCTGCCGCCGGTCAGGCTTTGTTGTCACCGAAGATTCGAGGTTTGGCAATGGACACCCTCAGCATCAACGCAAAAGGCATCTCGGTCTCCCTCGATCTCGCCGTCGGCCACATCGCCGCCCTGGAAATCGAGGCCGATGGCCGCCGCCTAAAACCGCTGCACCGCGCGTCCTGGGTCGGCTCGCCGCGCGCGACGTTGCCGGAAAACCTCCCCGAAGGCACGGTGCGCCTGTCCGGCGACTTCCTCTGCGCGCCGTTCTCCACCAGCGATGTCGAGGAAGCACCCCTCCATGGCTGGCCCGCCAACAGCGAGTGGGATGTCGTCGAAAGCAGTGCCATCGCCGGCGGCTGGCGCGCCGTTTTCCGCTTGCGGCGCAAGGTGATGGGTGCTTCCATCGACAAGCTCTTCACGCTCCGCGACAACCATCCCTTCCTCTACCAGGAACACATCTTCTCCGGCGGTTCCGGCGCCATTTCCGTCGCCCACCATCCGATGACGGCGATGCAGGACGGCGGCCGGCTCGCCTTCTCGCCGAAACGTCTGGCGGTCACGCCTGAGACCCCGCTGGAGCCCGATCCGGCGCGCGGCCGGTTTCGTCTGGCCTATCCCGCCCGCGCCACCGACCTAACCCGTTTCCCGCTCGCGGCCGGCGGCACCGCCGATCTCGCCGATTACCGCATGGAAGACCGGCGCGAGGATTTCATCACCCTGGTCGAGGCCGATCATGGCGGGCCGGGCTGGACGGCGCTCGCCCGCCGCGCCGAGCAGGATCTGGTGCTGGTGCTGAAGAACCCGGCCGAGCTGCCGGTCACCATGCTGTGGTTCAGCAATGGCGGGCGCGACTATGCGCCCTGGAGCGGCCGCCATGTCGGCGTGCTCGGCATCGAGGACGGCCGCGCCGCGGTCGGCCACGCCGCCTCGCTCGGCGACAACTGGCTGAAGCATGAGGGCGTGGCGACGGCCTTCGCGCTTGCCGAAGGGCGCAGCGTCTCCTTCCGCCATGTCATCGGCGCGGTTCCGGCAGCCGACGTCGAACCGCCAAGCGGCCTGGAACAAGCGACCGATCGACTGCGCGTCCTTGCCCCGAATGGCTCAGCGAAGGAGATACCGTTCGACGGCGAATTCCTGCGCATCGGCCGTTCCGTGCCCGCCTGAGGCCCTTGCTCCGCCATAGGATGCCGACCGATCTCAAAGGCGTGCGGCAGAGCCTTATAACCGTTTGAAATTTCTCCCCGGTGCCGCCAAGATGCGGCCGGAGTCGCTAGCGAAGAGGCGCTGATGTCTGACTTAGCCCATATCACCGCCGCCATCTTCAAGCGCGCCGGCAAGGCCAAGCGTTTCGTTGTTGCCATTGCCGGCCCGCCGGGAGCCGGCAAGTCGACCATATCGGGCAGGCTGCATGAATTGCTGCCGGAGGGCACGTCCGAAGTCGTGCCGATGGACGGCTTTCATTACGACGACATCGTGCTCAACCGGCGCGGCCTGCGCGCCCGAAAAGGGGCGCCGGAAACCTTCGATTTTGCCGGCTTCGAGACGCTTTTGAAGCGGATCCGCTCCGGCGAGCCGGACATTGCCATTCCGGTCTTCGACCGCAGCATCGAACTCTCGCGCGCCGCCGCCGAGATCATTTCCGCCGACACCAAGTTCATCCTGGTCGAGGGCAACTATCTGCTGCTCGACGAGGAGCCGTGGTCGCGGCTGGCAGAGCTGTTCGATTTCACCATTTTCGTCGATGTCCCGCGCAACGAGCTCGAGCGCCGGCTGATGGAGCGCTGGCG
Source organism: Mesorhizobium sp. M1A.F.Ca.ET.072.01.1.1 (assembly GCF_004023325.1). NCBI lineage: Bacteria > Pseudomonadati > Pseudomonadota > Alphaproteobacteria > Hyphomicrobiales > Phyllobacteriaceae > Mesorhizobium > Mesorhizobium sp. M1A.F.Ca.ET.072.01.1.1. Next base: position 1,865 of record NZ_RZSF01000352.1, read on the forward strand.
CGGCCATGGCAAGTCCGACGAGGACGCCCGCGCCTGGATCGCCTCCAACGACATGCCCAATATCGAGCGCGTGCTGGCGCGCCGCAGGGAGGCCGATCTGGTGATTGGTTAACCTGCTCAATTTTCACGAGTTTTGGGCGGGAACCTTAAGATTTACAGGTCGTTATCTCCATGACCCGAATTGTCCGACACTGACGCGATTCCAGGAAAGTGTGTAACGGTTTCCGGAATTGCGCGAATAACAGGAAACCGTCTTATGGCAACCAAGACCAGAAAACCCGCGCCTGCAAGAAGCAGAGCCAATCAATCCAGAGCTGGTGCCGCTCCGGCGACCGCCGAGCGCTCCAAGGACGCCAAGCCAAGCTTCGGCAAAGCGGCGCCCAAGAAGGTCGTGCCCGGCACGGCGCACAAGGCTCCCGCAAAGGCCGCGAAGCCTCATAAGCCGGCGGCAAGGTCGGGGCCGATCCGCACTGTGGCAAGCGTGGCGACCGGCGCGGTGGTGGCCACCGCGCGGCTTGCCGCATCCGTGCTCGGCCGAGGCGGCGCCAAAGCCAAGCCCAAATAGAGCGACTCAGCCCCTGGCCGGGATGGTCAGGCCCCTGTGCACGGCGGGCCGTGCGAGGCCGCGCTCCAGCCATGCCGCGACACCGGGGAAATCGTCGAAGCCGACCAGATCGCGCGCTTCGTAGAAGCCGATCAGATTGCGCACCCAGCCGAGCGTCGCGACGTCGGCGATGGTGAACTCGTCTTCCATGATCCATTGCCTGCCCTTGAGCCGCGTCTCCAGGACGCCGATGAGGCGCCGCGACTCGTCGCGATACCGCTCCAGCGGCCGCTTGTCGGCGATTTCGCGCCCGGCGAATTTGTTGAAGAAGCCGACCTGTCCGAAGATCGGGCCGATCGCGGCCATCTGGAAGAACACCCACTGGATCGTCTCGTAGCGCCGGATGGGATCGGCCGGGATCAGCTTGCCGGTCTTGTCGCTGAGATAGAGCAGGATGGCGCCGGATTCGAAAAGCCCGATCGGCTTACCGCCGGGCCCGTTCGGATCGATGATTGCCGGTATCTTGCCGTTCGGGTTGAGCGACAGGAACTCCGGCGTCCAGCTCTCGTTCTTGCCGATGTCGACCGGATGCGGCTCATAAGGCAGGCCGATCTCCTCCAGTGCGATCGAAATCTTCACACCGTTGGGCGTCGGCCATGAATAGAGCTGCAGGCGATCGGGATGCTTGGCCGGCCAGCGCTTGGCGATCGGAAAGGCGGACAGGTCGGTCATCGGGGCTCCGGATGCGGATGGGCGCGTGGCGGCGCGCGTGGCGGGTGGGCAAGAATTAGGATCCCGACCCTTCGGGATCAATATGGCCGGCAATCGACCCCCCGTGGACGGTCAGTCAGCCAAAGCACCCGCAAGGATGGGAACGCGTCCGGCGCCGGCGAGCGCCCGTGTCGGGTCGCCCATCTCAGATCGCCCGTCTCAGATCGCCTTGAAGGCCAGCACGGCATTGGTGCCGCCGAAGGCAAAACTGTTGCTCAGTGCTGCGCGCACCTTGCGCTCGCGCGCCACATTCGGCGTCACGTCGAGATCGCATTCGGGGTCGGGCTCGCGGAAATTGGCAGTCGGCGGCACGATGCCGTCGCGGATCGCCATGACGCAGGCGATCATCTCCAGCCCGCCCGAGGCGCCAAGGCAATGCGCATGCATCGACTTGGTCGAGGAGACCGAGAGCGCGCTCACATGCTCGCCGAAGACGCGCTTGATCGCAGCGGTCTCGATCTGGTCGTTGGCCTTGGTGCCGGTGCCATGCGCATTGAGATAGTCGACGTCCTCGGGATTGAGCCCTGCATCCACCAGGCAGAAGCGCATCGCCGCTTCCGGTCCCTCGACGGTCGGCGCGACGATGTCGGAAGCGTCGGCCGAGAGGCCCGCGCCGGCGATCTCGGCAAGGATGGTGGCGCCGCGCGCCATCGCGTGGTCGTAGCTTTCCAGCACCGCCATGCCTGCGCCTTCGCCGAGCGACAGGCCCTGGCGGTCGGCAGAGAACGGCCGGCAGGTGTCGGGCGAGAGCACGCGCAGCGCCTCCCAGCCCTTGAGCACGCCCCAGACCAGCGGCGCCTCGGTGCCGCCGGCGACCATGACGTCGGCGCGGCCGAGCCGGATCTGGTCGACGGCCGAGGCGATGGCATGATTGGCCGACGCGCAGGCCGAAGTGACGCCGAACACAGGTCCGCGCAGGCCGAGACTCATGCTGACCTGGCCGGCGGCCGCGCCTGGCATAACCTTCGGCACGGTGAAGATAGCAGCGCGGTTGCGCCCCTCGATCAGGATCGCGCGGTAATTCTCCTCGATCGTCTCGAAGCCGGCGACGCCGACGCCGACAACGGCACCCATCCGATAGGTGTTGTCGGTATGCGCGACCAGTCCGGACTGCCGCATCGCTTCGCGCGCCGCGATCACCGCCAGCAGGCTGAAGCGGTCCATCGACACCACCTGCTTGCGGTCGATGCCGTGATCGGGCAACGCCTTGATTTCGGAGCCGACCTTGACCTTCAGGTCATGCAGCGAAGGATTGTCGATCGGGCCGATTGCCGAGCGGCCGGCGCGCATGGCGTCCCAGATCGCCGGCACATCGGTGCCGAGCCCGCATATTCCGCCAATGCCGGTGATGACGACGCGCTTGAGCATGCAGTCAGGCTTTTTTCGTGATCAGTTCGCGAACCGCCTCGACCATGTCGCCGACGTTCTTGAGGTTGCTCCAGGCGTCGACCGTGTTCATCTCGATCTCGATGCCGTACTTCTCCTCGAGATCGAAGATGATCTCGGTCAATTCCAGCGAATGGATCCCCAGCGTGTTGAGATCCGTGCTCGGCGTGATTTCTTCGCCGCCCGGTTCGGCATGCGCTTTGATCTTTTCGATGATTTCGGTCGTCAGCTGGTCAGCCATTCGGTTCCTTCCCCTGTCGTTTTCCGACGCCAACTGATCAGCGCCCCTGTGTCCCCGGATTCACAAACGTCGTCGCCCCTTACCTCGCCAGGAATCCGTGTGACCGCTCCAAGGTGGCTCCCTCTATAGAAACCGAAACGATGTCAAGCAACAAGCTATATATCGACAAAGCCGGTGGAGTGCTTAACGTTGGCGCCGTGGACATGATCGACACTATCCTGATTTCGCTGCCTGCCGCGCAACGTGTTGCCGGGCGAGGCAGGCTTTTCTGCGGCAAGAGCCGCGGCAGGAGCCGCCTTCAACGTCTCTATCAGGACGGATCGGCGAAGATTCGCATGCCGGCGGTGCAGGGCGACCCGCTCGAGGCCGTGCTGATCAACACGGCCGGTGGGCTGACGGGCGGCGACCGGCTGGGCTGGGAGATCGAGGTCGGCGAGGGCGCCTCGGCATCGATCACCACCCAGGCCTGCGAGAAGATCTATCGCGCCGCATCCGACCGGGCCGAGACGAAGGTCAGGCTCGCAGTTGGCGCCGATGGCCGCATTGCCTGGCTGCCGCAGGAAACCATCGTTTTCAACCACGCGGCCTTCGCCCGCGCGCTGGATATCGAGCTGGCGGTCGGGGCCGAGGCGCTGCTCCTGGAGGCAACGCTGTTCGGCCGGCTTGCGATGGGCGAACGGACGGTCCTGGGCAATTTTCATGACCGCTGGCGGGTTCGCCAGGGTGGCAGGCTCATCCACGCCGAGGACTTTCGCATCGGCCCGGATATCGCGGCCGGGCTCCAGCGCCAGGCCGTGGCCGGTGGCGCGCTTGCAATTGCAACGATGCTTCTCGTCTCCCCGCATGCGGAAACCATGCTGGAGCCTGCCCGCGCGATTATCGGTGATCAGGGTGGCGCCAGTTTCTGGAGCGTCGGGCAATCTGGCAAGCTTCTTGCGAGGCTCACCGCCGGCGACGGCTACCAGCTCCGCAAGCGGCTGGTTCCGCTCGTCGAGCTGCTCAACGGACGGGCTGGCCTGCCCAAATTATGGTCACTTTGACCTTCGACTACTTTGATCTTGAGTACCGAGAAGACGCATGAACCTGACGCCGCGTGAAAAGGACAAGCTGCTGATCGCCATGGCGGCGATCGTGGCGCGCAAGCGAATGGAACGCGGCGTCAAGCTCAACCACCCCGAGGCGATCGCGCTGATCACCGATTTCGTCGTCGAGGGCGCCCGCGACGGCCGCTCGGTGGCCGAGCTGATGGAGGCCGGCGCCCACGTCGTCACACGCGCCCAGGTCATGGACGGCATTGCCGAGATGATCCACGACGTCCAGGTCGAGGCGACATTTCCCGACGGCACCAAGCTGGTGACCGTGCACGAACCGATCCGGTGAGGAGGATCCGATGCTGGAACTCAGACCCAATTGCGAATGCTGCGACAAGGATCTGCCACCCGAGGCGGCGGATGCGCTGATCTGCACCTTCGAATGCACCTTCTGCGCCGATTGTGCGCAAAATGTTCTCGGCGGCGTCTGCCCGAACTGCGGCGGCAATTTCGCGCCGCGGCCGATCCGGCCGGCGGCAAAGTTGAAGAAATACCCGGCCTCGACCAAACGCGTGCTCAAGGCCGGGGGCTGCGGCC
>NZ_RZSF01000353.1:0-6420 GCF_004023325.1 Mesorhizobium sp. M1A.F.Ca.ET.072.01.1.1
ATCCACAGCGACGTTCGGAACGCGGCCAGCACCGCCTCATTGGCCATCAGCTTGCCGTACCATTGCAGCGAAAAGCCGGTCATCGGGAAGCCGCCGAACATCGAGGCGTTGAACGACAGGATGACGGTCGCCGCAATCGGCGCGAACATGAAGATGTAGACGCAGAGCGTGACGAAGCCGGTCAGCCGCCAGGCCCATCTGCCTTCCTGTTTCCGGCGTGCAGGCTTCATCCGCCCAATCCCCTCATCCTCCAAGGCCTTTGACGATCTGCGACATGCCCATGTAGCGGGTGTAGATGGCGGCGAAGAAACCGAGCACGACGAACAGCACGATCGAAAGCGTGGCGCCCATCGGCCAGTTCAGCTCGCTCATGATGGTGTCGTAGATCAGATTGCCGAACAGCGCGTCGCGGCCCGAGCCCAGAAGCTGCGGCGTCACATAGCTGCCGGCGGCAAGCACGAAGCAGAGCAGCAGGCCGGCCGCGAGGCCGGGCAACGAAAGCGGCAGCGTCACCTCGCGAAACGCTTGCGCGCTGGTGCAGCCCATCGAGCGGGCTGCCGCAATCAGCGTGCGGTCGATGCTTTCCAGGCTGACATAGACGTTGAGGATCATGTAGGGCAGCAGGAAATGCAGCAGCCCCATGATCACCGCGCCCTCGGTGTAGAGCATCGGCAGCGGCTCGCTGACAATGCCCAACTTTATGAGCGCCACGTTGATGACGCCCTGTTCGCCGAGAATGTTGATCCAGGAAAAGGTGCGGATGGTGAAGCTGATCCAGAACGGCACGATGAGCAGGAGAAGCAGCAGCCACTTGTGCTTGAAGCTCGTCGCCCAGATGAAATAGGCCGGAAAATAGCCGAGCACGCCGCAGAGCAGCGCGGTGACGGCGCCGACCCGCAGCGTCTTCAACAGGAAGCCGTGATAGTAGCTGTCGGTGAGGAATTCGTGCCAGTTCGCGGTTGTCAGCGCGCTGGTTTCCACGCCGGCGGTGACGAAGGTGAAGAAGGTGTAGACCGACATCACGGCGATCGGCAGCACCAGGAAGAAGATCAAGAGCAGCAGCACCGGCGCGATCAGCATCCAGGCCAGCCGTGGATCATACAAGGTCCATCGATTTTTCATGCGCACCCGAAGGTCCGCGCTCTCTTTGAAGCGCTTCTTGTTCCCGCGGGTCAGATTGGGTGATTGGGCGCGCGATGTCTACAGGCGGCGATTGAGCCAGAGAGCCTCCGACTGTTGGCGATGGCGTCGTGCCTCCACGCAAACAGTCCAGGCAAGCAAGGAAAAGGGCCCGACATCGGGCCCTTCGCATTCTACCGGACACTCGGTGCGGCTGGATCAGGTGGCGCCAATTGGCGGAGGGAATGACCCGCTTGGCCCGCCCCCTTATTTCAGCCCGATGGTCATGCCGCTGAGATCGGCATTGATCTGCAGGCCTACCTGCCGGCCTGTGAGCTGGAGTTCGGCGCCCTTGTCGTTGGTCATGACGATCACCTGAGCGCCTCTGCCGAGCGCCCCGCCGCCGCCCGCCGCGCCGTACACTCCCGCCACGTCGCGGGCGCGGCGAATGTGGCGCACCGTGCCTTTGAAATAGGTCTTGGAAGCCCCGAAGGCGAGGCCGCCCGAGATGCCGCCGATCGAGATGGGATAGTTGCGACCACGGAAGGTCAGCGTGCCTTCGCCGCCGGCGCCGCCGATGAAGAAGGCCGCCTTATAGATGGAGAAGCGGATCGTGCCGCTGTCGGCGTGAGCTGCGCTGGCAAAGCTCACGCCGACAGCGGCGATGACCGCAATCGCGGCTGAACGAATTCTGGACATGGTGAGACTCCTCGAAAGCGCCGATTGCCCAACCGGCAGGGCACGTCAGCGTTGTATCAAACGATAGCTGAACAGTCTCGCAGGTCTTTTGGTTCCAAGGCTCGCGGATTGAATCGGGTTGCGGGAGGATGCCACGCAAGCAGGCGGCGTGGCGTCGTCCGGCTATCTCCGTCATCCGCCTCGGCCCGGTCGGTGCCTCCTCCACGCGCTGCGGCCTCAGGCGCCCAATTCTTGCCTGTGCGCCTTGACGAGGTCGGCCATGCTGTCGAAGCGGAAATCCACATTTGGCATATCGCCGGGGTGCATCGTGGCGCCGAAGCCCTGGTCGGCATGACGGCGATAGATCCAGCACGATGCCAGGCCGACGCGATTGGCGGGAGCGTGATCATGGAACATGCTTTCGGCCGTGTGCAGGACTTGGCTTTTCTCCACCCCGATCGTCGCCAGCTTTTCGAGCATATAGTCGAAGTTGCGGGCGGAGGGCTTGTAGGAGCCGATGTCCTCTGCCGTGTATATCGCGTCGAAGTCGACGCCGAGCTTCTTGTTGCTGAACGAAAAGCTCTTGTTGTCGACGTTGGAAAGGATGATCAGCTTGTAGTGCTGCTTGAGATACCGCAAGGCTTCCGCCGAGTCGGCAAAGGCCGGCCAATCCTTCACGCTTTCGCCATAGGCCGTGCATTCCTCCGCGGTGGCGACGACGCCCCATTCCTCGGCAAGCCGCTTGTAGACGATCGGCAGAAGGTCGCGGTAGCGTCTTCCCGGAGTCCAGTTCTGCTGGCTGGATTCGTGCCGGGCATGCGCCTCGAGGATGTCGTCGCGGCTCAAACGGCGGCCGGCGCGCTCTGTCAGCGGCTTCAGGCCCTCGATCATGCCGGATTCCCAGTCGATGAGCGTGCCGTAGCAGTCGAAGGTCAGGGCCTTGAAATCGGTCAGCTTCATGGAATTGCACTCCTTGTTGGTGTCGCCTGATTATCCGGCAGGCTGCTCGCATGAGCTCAGACGCGCCTTGTCCTTCGATGCAGCGCTCCTCGATGAGGTCAGCCAGACACCGAACAGGGTCACCGCCAGGCCGAGGAACATCGCTCTCGATAGCGGTTCGCCGAAGATCAGCCACGCCCAGAGCATCGTCACCGGCGGGCTGAGATAGACCACGCTGCTGACCTGTGCGGCGGTGTAGTGGCGCAGGCTCATATAGTAGACGCCGTAGCAGAAGAAGGTCGAGAACAGCACCAGCCACGCCATGCCGAACTGGAAACGCGCGTCGAGCGGCGGTGTCAGGCCGCCGTTCCATTCCGCGCAGGCGGCAAAGAGGATCGCCGCCGTCAGGCATTGAATGCACAAGCTCTGATGGATGGGCATATCGATCGTCCTGATCCGCTTCTGCACCACGGTCGCCAGGGCGAACACCAGCATGGAAGCGACGGTGAGGACATAGGCCCAGGCCGGTGCTTTGCCGAGACTGAGGCTGTCCAGGGAGACGATAAGGACGCCGCTCGCGCCCAGGGCCGTTCCGATCCATTGCCTTGCGCTCAGCCGGTGGCCGAGAATGGGCTGCGACAGCGCCGCGATGGCGAGAGGGACAAGATCGGAGATCAGCGCGACAAGGCCGGTCGGAACGCGCTGGCCGATGGCAAGGGCGAATCCGCCCAGATAGAGGAACATCGTCGCCACGCCGAACGCCATCTGCTGCGCCAAGGCGCGCCCGCTGATGCGCTGCCCGATCAGGAGAGCAAATGGCAGCAGGATCAGTCCGGACAAAAAAGTCCGCCAGAACAGGACCAGCATGACGTCGGCGTTCTCGCTGGCGTAGCGGATGCCGACGAAGCCGGAGCTCCAGCTTAGGACCAGGGCTGCCGCCACGCTCGGCCATACCAGAGGATGAGGCTTGTTCTGCAGGAGCGTCATGGGCTGTCTTTATTCGAGCGGTGCGCCATGCTCCTGAAGCGGATCACCAGCGCTGTCTGGCGCAGACTTATGGCTGCACACTCGCTGCCTTGCACATGACAAATTTCGATAGGCTCATGAAACAGCCACGAACATGACATAAATATTTGCCCGAAAACCCGCTCTGTGTCAGAGGTTTGGCGCGGTGCTTTCATTGCAAGCGAGGATTGTCATGGCTGGAATTATGAGCCGCCGCCTGGATGTCGATGCCCTGCGGGCGCTGGTCGCGATCGAGAAACATGGCGGTGTCACCCGTGCGGCCGAGGTTCTGGGCTTGTCGCAATCGGCCGTCAGCCACAAGATGAGGCGGCTGGAAGCGAGCCTCGACTGCGAAATCCTCAGCCGGAAGCCAAACGCGCCGCTGTTCACCACGGCCGGCCATGATCTCCTGGCTTATGCGCGGCGCATCCTGGGAATTCATGACGAGGCGGTACTGAGCCTCTCGAAGAGCACGCTGCAAGGCAAGATCGCGCTGGGAATGACCGAGGATACGACGTGCACGGACCTCTCGCGCATTCTTGGCCGGTTCCGCAGGCTCCATCCCGAGGTGAGCGTCCGTACGCAAGTGCGCATGAGCCTCGTCTTGCGGGAGCAGCTCAGCCAGGGGGCCCTTGACGCCGCGATCGTCCAGCTGTTCCAGCACGAGGTTCGTCCCGCCGACATCGTCCTCTACCGCGAGACGCTGCACTGGGTGAAGTCGCCGGATCTGGTCCTGTCGAAGGAAAAGCCGGTCCCGTTCCTGTCCTTCGACGAGAACTGCTTCTATCGGCGTTGGGGCCTCGATCTTGGGCAGGACGAGGGAACGGTGTTCGAGACCGTGTTCGAATGCTCCAGCGCAGCCGGTATCATCGCCGGCGTGACCTCCGGGCTCGGCGTCGCGCTCTTGAGCCAGCGGCACCTGCAACCCGGCATGGAGATCGTCGACAAACACTTCCCCAAACCGCCGGACCTGGCCTATGTGATCAGGCGCGCGCGCAACTCCCGAAATCCCGCGCTGGAGACTTTGGTCAGGGAGATCGAAGCCGAAGTCAAACGCTACGGGGCGCTTCAGATCGCCGTTTGAAACCGTCGTGCTGGCCAGGAGCGCGACAAGGCCGTCAGAGACCACGCAGCGGCGCGATTCACTGGTATCCTGAAAGAAGGCTGGGATCGAATTAGCATGGCGAAACTCGTCTTCGGAATGAATCAGTCACTGGACGGCTATGTCGACCACGAGGCATTTGCGCCCGATCCCGCGCTGTTTCGTCACTGGATAGAGCAAGTGCGCGGCCTGGCGGGCAGTGTGTACGGCCGTCGCATGTACGAGGTCATGCGCTACTGGGACGAGGACCGTTCCGAGTGGACCCCTGAGCTCCGCGAATTCGCGACGGCGTGGCGGAGCCAGCCGAAGTGGATCGTGTCGAGCACGTTGCTGTCGGTTGGCCCCAACGCCACGCTTGTGGAAGGCGGCCTGGCGGAGGTGATACGTGACCTGAAGCCTCGGCTCGCTGGAGAGATCGCCGTTTCCGGACCAGACCTGGCGCGAAGCCTGACCGACCTCGGGCTTATCGATGAGTATCGTCTCTACATCCATCCCGTCCTGCTTGGTCACGGAAAGCCATTCTTCGCCGGCCCCCGGCCGCGGCTCCGGCTCGTGGCCAGTGATTTGATCGGGGAGGAAGCGATCAGGTTGACTTATGTTCCCGCGTAGGCACGCAACTCCCCGACGGACGGGCGCGTCGGGCGGAGCGCCCGCTCACCTCTCCGCAAACGCGCGGGCGAACGAATCCACCATCGGCCGCGCCAGATACTCGAAGAAGGTCCGGTCGCCGGTGTTGATGAAGGCTTCGACCGGCGTTCCCGGATAGAGTTGCTCCGGCTTGACGCCGGGCGGGAGCGCGTCGGCGATCTTCAGCTTGGCGCGGAAATAGGGTTCGTGGGTAGCCTGGTCGATCAGCCGGTCGGCCGAGATCTGCGTCACGGTCGCCGATACCTCTGGCGTCAGCCGCGTGTTGAGCGCCGACAGCCTGAGCTTCGCCGGCTGGCCGACGCGCACCTGATCGACGTCTTTCGGCCGCAGCTTGGCATCGACGTTGAGGCCCGATGCGGTGGGCAGGATCTCCATGATCTTTTCGCCGGGCGCGATCACGCTGCCTTTCGAATTATAGGTGGAGGACACCACGATGCCCGCCGCCGGCGCCTTGATCGTCGTGCGCTGAAGCACCGCTTCGGCTGCCCTGATCTGCTCCTCGATGTCGGCGAGGTTGGTGCGGACCTCGTCGAGCTTGGTCAGCGCTTCCTCCACGCGCTGCGTGGTCAGCCGCTCGACCTGCACCTGCGCCTCGACGATCTGGCTGTTGGCCCCAGCAAGATTGGCCTCCAGCGCGCCGGCCTGGCCGACCAGATCGGCTTCCGAGCGCAGCAACTGCGAATATTCGGTGCGGTTGGTGAGGCCCTTGTCGAGCAGGCCTGTCTTGATGCCGAGCTCCTTCTTCACGACATCGGCCTGCTGCTGGATGGCGAGCTTCTGGGCGTTCAAGCCCACGACCGACTCGCGATGCATGGCGACCCGCTGCGCCATGATCGATTGCTCCGACCGGAACCGGGCGAGCCTGGCGTCGAACTCCTTCTGCTGCTCGCGGATGAGGTTTTGGAAATCCTGCTGGAACGGCGCCGGCG
>NZ_RZSF01000354.1:0-6410 GCF_004023325.1 Mesorhizobium sp. M1A.F.Ca.ET.072.01.1.1
TGCTGTTCCTGCTCGACGAACGCGGCAAGGCGCTGTCCTCGGAGGACTTGGCGGCCCGCATCGGCCAGTTGCGCGACAGCGGCCGCAAGGCGCTGGTCATCGCGATCGGCGGCGCGGACGGCCATCACAAATCCTTGCGCGAAGAGGCCGATCTGGTGTTGTCGTTCGGAGCGCTGACCTGGCCGCATCAGCTGGTGCGCGTCATGCTCGGCGAACAGCTCTATCGCATCGCCACCATCCTTGCCGGGCATCCCTATCACCGCTCGTGAGTCATCGTTCGCGCAGTGACCCCGAAAGCTGGGGATCACGTCCGCTTGCACCGATTTCCGCCTCAATGAACCGACATCACGGTTGTTGCGGGTGCTCCAACATGGTTGATGGTTCGTTAACGAAGCGGCGGATAGAGTCGAGGCCCGATGTCTGAAGGCTGGAATTCGAGAACGCGCGCCTGGCGCAGCCGCTGCGGCTTGACACTTGTCGCCGCGCTGATCGCGCTCGGGCCGGCTATGGCCGCGGAAAATTCGCTCGATGTCGCGCCGGACCCCGACAAGAGCCGGGTCGAATACGAGCAGGTCTCCAAGGAAATCTCGTTGTCCTCCGAGCGGCTGGCCAAGCTTGCCGCCGACGTCGCGACGGTGAAGAAGGACCATGCCTCGATCAGTGCGGCGCTGATCCAGTCGGCGATGACCGAGCAGAAGCTCGGCCAGGACATCGAGGACATCGGCGCCAAACTGGAAGGACTGAAAGCCGAGCAAGAGAAGCTGCACGCTTCGCTGGTGGCGCGGCGCGACGTGCTCGCCGAGGTGCTCGGCGCGCTGCAGCGCATGGGGCTCAATCCGCCACCGGCGATCCTGGTCAAGCCGGAGGACGCGTTGTCGTCGGTGCGCAGTGCCATCCTGCTCGGCGCCGTGGTGCCGGAATTGCGCCAGCAGACCGACAGGCTGCTCGCCGATCTCAAGGAACAGACCCGGGTGACGGCCTCGATCGAGGCCGAACGCGGGCGGCTTACCGCTGCCGTCACCGAGCAGACGGCGGAAAAGAAACGACTGACCATGCTGCTCGAGGCCAAGCAGAAGCTGCAGGCCGATACCGAAGCGGCCCTGGCAGCAGAGCGGCAGCGCTCGCAGCAGCTGGCGGACAAGGCCAGCAGCCTCAAGGACCTCATCGCCTCGCTCGAGGCCGACAAGGCGCGCAAGGCGGCCGACCAGGCCAAGGCGGCCGATCGGAAATCGGCGGACGCCGACACGACCGCATCGACGGCGGAACCCGCCGCGCCGCCGGTGCCGGAGGGCAATCGTTTAACCGCTTCCGCCCCGTTCGCGGCGCTCCAGGGCCAGATCGCGCTGCCGGTCATCGGCAAGATCAAACGGCGCTTCGGCACCGACGACGGCAATGGCGCAATGATGCAGGGAGACATGGTTGCGACACAATCGGGGGCCATCGTCACCGCGCCGGCGGATGGAAACGTTCTTTATGCGGGGCCGTTTCGCTCCTATGGTCAACTCTTGATCCTCAATGCGGGCGATGGGTATCATGTCGTCCTGGCGGGGATGAGCAGAATCAGCGTCGCGACCGGACAGTCGGTGCTCGCAGGAGAGCCGATCGGCGCGATGGGAGAGGCCCGGGTGGCAAGCACCTCGGCCTCGCAGAATGGAAATGCGACGCCGGAACTCTATGTTGAGTTCCGCAAGGATGGAAAACCCGTCGATCCGAACCCCTGGTGGGCGGACCGATTTTCTGGAAGGACGTGAAATGATGCGGAAATTGTCGCTTCTGTTTGCCGGCGCGCTGATGGGCGCATCGGCAATGAGCCTGGTCTACGGCGCACCTGGCTCGGCGGCGAATGCTGCGGGTTCCGAGACCTACAAGCAGCTGGCGATCTTCGGCGACATCTTCGAGCGCGTGCGCGCGCAATATGTGACGCCCCCGGACGACAAGTCGCTGGTCGAGAACGCCATCAACGGCATGCTGGCTTCGCTCGACCCGCACTCGTCCTACATGAATGCCGAGCAGGCGCAGGATATGCGTGTGCAGACCAAGGGCGAGTTCGGCGGCCTCGGCATCGAGGTCACGATGGAGAACGACCTGGTCAAGGTGATCACGCCGATCGACGACACGCCGGCCGCAAAGGCGGGCGTGCTTGCCGGCGACTATATCGCCAAGATCGACGGCGAGGAGGTGCGCGGCCTCACCCTCAATGACGCGGTCGAGAAGATGCGCGGCCCGGTCAACACGCCGATCAAGCTCACCATCCTGCGCCAGGGCGCCGACAAGCCGATCGAGTTGACGGTCGTGCGCGACATCATCAAGGTCAAGGCGGTGAAATACCGGGTTGAGAACGACATCGGCTACATGAAGATCACCTCCTTCACCGAGAAGACCTATGACGATCTCGAGAACGCCATCGAGAACATCAAGAAGCAGGTGCCCAACGACAAGCTGAAGGGCTATGTACTCGACCTGCGCCTCAATCCGGGCGGCCTGCTCGACCAGGCGGTGAGCGTGTCGGACGCCTTCCTGAAGCGCGGCGAGATCGTCTCGACCCGCGGCCGCGATCCGAAGGACGTTACCCGCTTCGACGCCAAGCCGAAGCAGAACGACGACATCGGCGGCAAGCCGCTGATCGTGCTGGTCAATGGCGGCTCGGCAAGCGCGTCCGAGATCGTCGCCGGTGCGCTGCAGGATCTGCGCCGCGCCACCGTCGTCGGCACGCAGTCCTTCGGCAAGGGCTCGGTGCAGACCATCATCCCGCTCGGCGAGAACGGCGCGCTCAGGCTCACCACGGCGCTCTATTACACGCCGTCGGGCAAGTCGATCCAGGGCAAGGGCATCACGCCCGACATCAAGGTCGAGCAGCCGCTGCCGCCGGACCTGCAGGGCAGGGACCTGACCCGCGGCGAATCGGACCTCAAGGGCCACATCAAGGGGGCCGACGAGAGCTCGACCGGCTCGGGCTCGGCCGCCTATGTGCCGCCGGAGCCGAAGGACGACCTGCAGCTGATCTATGCCGAACAGCTGCTGCGCGGCCAAAAGACCGATCCGGCCTTCCCGCCGAACCCGGACAAGGCTGTGCTGAACCAGTAAAGACGGGGAGGGCCGGGGCAGATCGCTCTGGCCGGCCGACCGAAGCGATGCAATGCTGCCGGGACCGCGAGGTTCCGGCAGTTTGATTCGGGGACAGGGTGGTTCGGCAACGGGCGCTGCGTCGCCTAAGGTTTTGAATTTGCGCGTGAGCGCTGACGATTCGATCAGCTGCGCTGATCCGATCAGCCGCGTCACGGGCCTGGGGATGCGGCTTGGCTGACATCGGCAAGGACATCGAACGCCCGCTCGGACAGACGCTCCGGTCAGAGCGCCCTGCCTCGCGCACCTTCGGCGCCGGCACGCTTGGCGCGGCGGTCGCCATCCTCACTGTAGTGGGCATTTCCGGTGCGATCGCGTTGCGTGAAAAACCTTTCCGCAAACGGCAAGAGACGGCCGTTTCGACGCCGAAGGTAATCGTGGCGCCGGCTCCCGCGCCGGCACCGGCGCCGACGCCGGCACCGGCCGAGGTGGCGGCGGCGAAGCCCAATGCGAGCACGCCGATGAAGAGCGATGGCCCGCAAATCATCCATGTCGAGTCTGAAGAGGGCGATGGTCCGCCGAAGGCCGGTATCGTCATCCGCGATCCTTCCACACTCAGCCAGAATCTCAAGGTCGCGCATATTCCCGACAGGGCGCTGATCGAGGCGAGCGACAGCGGCCCGCTGCCGGTGCGCTCCGCCGATGGCCGGCGACCGTTCGACGTCTATGCGCGGCCCTGGTCCGGAGCGCGCGGCGCGCGCGTGGCTATCGTCATCGGCGGGCTCGCCGTCTCCCAGACCGGCACGCAGGCCGCGATCGCCAAATTGCCCGCCGAGGTGACGCTGGCTTTCGCGCCGCAGGGCAACAGCATCGACCGCTGGATGAAGGCGGCGCGCCAGAGCGGACATGAGATCGTCATGCAGATACCGCTCGAGCCGTTCGATTATCCGGGCGTCAATCCGGGACGCAACACGCTGACGGTCGCTGCGAGTCCGGACGAGAACCTGAAGAGCCTGCACTGGGCGCTGTCGAGGACTACCAACTATACCGGCGTCATGAACTATATGGGCGCGCGTTTCTCGGCTGATGCAAACGCGATGGGACCGTTCATGGCCGAGCTCGGCAAGCGCGGCCTTGCCTATGTCGACGACGGCTCCTCCGCGCGAAGCCTGGCGCCCGACCTCGCGCTGAAGGATGGCGTTCCTTTCGTCGCCGGCGACATGGCGATCGATGCTGTGCAGGACCGCGGCGAAATCCTCAAGAAGCTGGACAGCCTCGAGGCGACGGCACGCGCCAAGGGCAGCGCCGTCGGCATCGGCTCGGCCTTCGATATCACCGTGGACACGGTTGCGTCCTGGGTGGCAGAAGCGAAGAAGCGCGGCATCGAGATCGTGCCGATTTCGGCGGTGGCGATCGATCCGCAAAAAGGCTAACGCCGACCCTTTCGCCTGAATGCATCTCCAAAACGGCTGGAAATCTCAACGATGGCCAAAAAGATCGATCCTGAAACGCTGCCCTATCGCCCCTGCGTCGGGCTGATGATCCTCAACCCGGCCGGGCTGGTCTGGGTCGGTCATCGCATCGCCGAGCCGGACAGCGAATTCTCCGGCACTACGAAACTCTGGCAGATGCCGCAGGGCGGCATCGACGAGGGCGAGGAGCCGCTCCCGGCGGCGGAGCGGGAGCTTTACGAGGAGACCGGTATGCGCAGCGTGTCGCTGCTTGCCGAAGCGCCGCACTGGATCAATTACGACCTGCCGCCGCATCTGGTCGGCGTCGCCTTCAAGGGCCGCTATCGCGGCCAAACGCAGAAATGGTTCGCCTACCGCTTCGAGGGCGACGAGAGCGAGATTGAGATCAATCCGCCGCCGGGCGGCCACAAGGCCGAATTCGACCAATGGGCATGGCGGCCGATGCGGGAGCTGCCCGACCTGATCGTGCCGTTCAAGCGCAAGGTCTACGAGCAGGTGGTGGCCGCGTTCCAGCATCTTGCTCGCTAGGCGTTGGCCGGCGCGCTTCCAACTAAGTTCGGTTAGCGAAGAGGTTGGCACCGTAGTCGAGATCATGCTTTGTTGATGCAGATGCGCCGCAGGCAAAGAGGCAAACATGAACGACGCGCGACAAGCGCACTTCGCCGGCGTCGAGAAGCACGCAGCTCCGCAACAAGTGTGACCCGACTTTGTCCGACGCAATTGCCCCGATGACCGGCACCAAAACGTCTTTGCCGCAAACGACCGCCACCAGCGGCTTTATGCCCGGCGAAACTTCAGCCGGCGCGATCCTGACCATCGATCTTGGCGCCATCCGCGAGAACTACCGGCGGCTGAAGGCGCGGCTGGCGGACGTGCGCTGCGCCGGCGTGCTCAAGGCCGACGGCTATGGCCTCGGCGCAGCGCGCGTGGCATCGGCGCTGATGAAGGAAGGCTGCGAGATATTCTTCGTCGCGCTGCTCGGCGAGGGCATCGCGCTGCGCAAGGCGCTTGGACCCGGACATGAGATCTTTGTGCTCAACGGCCTGCCGCCGGGCTCCGAGCCGGAAGCGATCGCGACTGGGCTTCATCCTGTCATCAACAGCACCGCTCAGTTGAGAGCGTGGCGTGAAGCGGCGCTTGCCGCCGGCCGAAAGCTGCCGGCCGCTGTTCAGGTCGACAGCGGCATGTCACGGCTCGGCATGCCGCCGGCTGACGTCGAGGCGCTCGCGGCGGATGCTTTCGGCGGCATCGACATCCGCCTGGTGATGAGCCATCTCGCCTGCGCCGACGAGCCGCGCAATCCTGCCAACGAAGCGCAGCGGCTCGCGTTTGAGCGGCTGCGCGGGATGCTGCCCAAGGCGCCGGCCTCGCTTGCCAATTCGTCCGGCATCTTTCTCGGATCGGCCTACCACCACGACCTCGCGCGGCCGGGCGCGGCGCTCTACGGCATCAACCCGGCGCCGGGCGAGGCGAACCCGATGCGGCCGGTGGTCCGGCTGCAGGCGAAGGTGGCTCAGACGCGCAACGTCGAAGACGGCGCCGGCGTCGGCTACGGCCACACCCATCATGCGCGCGGACCGCTCAGGCTGGCGACAATCTCGCTCGGCTATGCCGATGGCTGGCACCGGCGCGCGGCGTCGGCCGCCTGGTTCGAGGGCGTGCGGCTGCCTTTCGTCGGGCGGGTATCGATGGATTCCATTGTCCTCGACATTTCAGCGCTTCCGGTCGATCAACTGGGCGAGGGCGACCTCGTCGAGCTCATCGGGCCGTCGCAAAGCCTCGACGACGCGGCCGCGCATGCCGGAACCATCGGCTACGAGGTGCTGGCCAGCTTGGGTGCGCGCTTTCACCGCCGCTACATCGGCGGGGGAAAAG
>NZ_RZSF01000355.1:0-6397 GCF_004023325.1 Mesorhizobium sp. M1A.F.Ca.ET.072.01.1.1
CATTCCCGCTGTGGACCTACGGGAATGGCGACGGCCGCTTTGAACGGCGCGCGCCAATGCGGTGAGCGCGCGACCGGCGACGTCTCTGTCGCCGACCTCATCACCGCACCGTCACAAGAACAGGAGCCTGACATGCAGCAGATCGGAGAGTTCACCCATCAGAAGAATGGCTATTGCGGGCGCATCCATACGCTCAGCCTCAACCTCGACATCGCCATCGTGGCAGCAGAGGCAAGCGACACTGAAAATGCGCCTGACTACCGTGTCCATGCCGGCAATGAGGACGGTCCCGAGATCGGCGCCGGCTGGAAACGCTCCAGCGAGAAGGCCGGCGACTTTGTCTCGATCCAACTCGACGACCCCACCCTGGCGCAGCCGATACGCGCGAGCCTCTTTCGCAACGGCGACGACAAAACATTGTGGTCGCTGCACTGGTCGCGCCCGCGCGAGCGCGGCGAGAAGGAGTGAACGATGCGCGCTCGCCGTCAATCGACGAGCCGTCACAATGCGCCCGGGCCGCTTCAGGCTGCCCGGCGTATGGCTTGCTCCCTGCTTTGTGGGCTGTCCGTCGCAACGGCCTTGCCGACAACGGCGGTGGCGCAGGACCCGGCCTTCGCACGACCGTCCCAACGCGACCCGTTTGCCGCGCACATCAGCGAAGCCTCGCATCGCTTCGGCGTTCCGACCGCGCTGATCCGCGCCGTCATGCGCCAGGAGAGCGCGGGCGACGCGCGCGCCGTGTCCAGCGCAGGCGCCCGCGGCCTGATGCAGATCATGCCTGGCACATGGGACGATCTGCGCGCCCGCTGGTCCCTCGGTGCCGACCCCTTCGACCCTCGCGACAACATTCTGGCTGGCGCGGCATATTTGCGCGAGCTGCATGATCGCTTCGGCTCGCCGGGGTTTTTGGCCGCTTACAATGCGGGGCCCGCACGCTACGAAGCCTATCTCGCCGGGCGTCCGCTGCCGGCCGAGACTCGAGCCTATGTCGCAGCGCTTGCTCCGCTCGCGCGAGGTCTGGCGACCGCTCGCCCTTTCGCCTTCGCCTCCGCCACGGCAATACCCTGGAAGCATGCCGCGCTCTTTGTGCGCCGGCCGGATCGCGCGCCACCGGTCGGCTTCGCGGCCGCCGGCCGGCCGCTGAACAACCCTGTCTCTGAAACAATCGTGCGCGATGGATCCGGGATCGCGCCGCCGTGGGCGGGCCTCTTCGTGGCGCGGACGGGCGAAGGGATGAAGCCATGACCACGCGCCATCCTTTTCGCGCAATCGCGGGTTCCAGCGCACCATGGCGTGCATGCAGGCGGGAGGCACCCAGACCAACCGGGAGATGGCTAGATAAAAGCGCGCACATTGCGCGTTGGCCGGTCGCTAGGTTTTTTCGGGTTCCGAGGCGCGATGCGCACATTGCCGCCGTTGGTCGCAATGTGCGTCGCACATTCAAGGCTTTGTATCCGCACCGACTTTTCCACATTGCGGGGCAGCGACATGGCTGGTGAGCGCGAGTTCCGCATTCGACCCGGCCGGATTCGCTCCAACCGCGCTCAAGCTGCGCGACCGTTTATTGCACAGGCGTTGGCGGCGGCGAGGAAGGCGGGCGGCAGCATCTCTCGTTCCGGTCGAATCAGCCCTGGCAACGGATCGCGCTTCGGCCGGGGTCGGGTCGCCAACGTCCAGGCCAACCGTCTGCTGACAGGCCGTTCCCGCGTCACGGTAATTAAGACCCGCGTCGTCCGCCATTCCACGCGCGCCGTGCCGCTGGCTGTCCACCTCAGTTACCTGCGGCGCGAGGGCGTCACCCGTGACGGAGAACATGCACGCATGTTCAGCTCCGGAACCGACGATGCGGATGTCAAGGATTTCGCTGAGCGCTGCGGTGACGACCGTCATCATTTCCGCTTCATCGTCTCGCCCGAGGACGCCATCGACATGACTGATCTCAGATCCTTCACCCGCGAGCTGATGAGACAAATGGAGAAGGATCTGGGCACGACGCTCGATTGGATCGCGGCTGACCACTGGAACACCGACAATCCCCACATCCATATCATCCTGCGCGGCCGCGCGGATGACGGGCAGGACCTCGTGATCTCGCGAGACTACATCAAGCAAGGGATGCGCGCGCGTGCCGCCGATCTCGTGACGCAGGAACTCGGCCCCCGTTCCGATCTCGACATCCGCCATAATCTGGAGCGCCAAGTCGGCGCCGACCGCTGGACACAACTTGACCGGCAGCTGCTACGCGACGTCCCCGACACGGGCGTCATCGATCTTGCTCCGGGTGCTCATGGCCAACCTGACGAATATCACGTGCAGAAGGTCGGCCGCCTGCGCAAGCTACAGGCCCTTGGCCTTGCCAGCCAGGTTGCGCCAGGCCAATGGGTGATCGATGACAAGGCCGAGGCGACCCTGCGCGAACTCGGTGAGCGCGGCGATATCATCAAGCGGATGCACCGTGCGCTCGCCGAGCAGGACATCGAGCGCGGCTCGGCCAGTTACGTTCTGGCAGCCGAAAACATCGACGCTCCCGTCGTGGGCAGGCTGCTCGACCGCGGTCTCGACGACGAGCTGAGCGGGACTGCCTATGCCGTGGTCGACGGCGTCGACGGACGCACGCACCACATCAGACTGGCCGATCTGGACGCAGCGGGAGACAGCGACCCCGGATCGATCGTGGAGCTACGCAAATTCGATGATGCGCGAGGCCGACAGCGAGTTGCGCTCGCGGTCCGCTCTGATCTTGGCGTGCATGAGCAGGTCACCGCAATGGGAGCAACCTGGCTCGATCGCCAAGCCATCGCTCGCGAGCCCGGCCTCTTGGGCTCGGGTGGCTTCGGCGCCGAAGTGGATCGGGCCATGGAACAGCGGGCCGATCACCTGGTCGGGGAGGGCCTCGCGAAGCGTCAAGGCGGACGCATTGTTTTCAACCGAGACCTGATCGAGACGCTGCGCCGCAGGGAACTCGAACTCGTTGGCGAGAGGCTCGCAGCCGAGACCGGACAGCCCTTCAATCGAGCCGGCTCGGGCGATTTTGTTGCAGGCTGCTATCGCCAGCGCTTGTCGCTCGCCTCCGGACGCTTCGCCATGATCGACGAAGGCCTCGGCTTCCAACTCGTGCCCTGGAGCCCCTCCCTTGAAAAACATCTCGGCCGGCACGTCTCCGGTGTCGCCCGCGGTGACGGCGGCATCGATTGGAGCTTTGGCCGCAAGCGCGGGCTCGGTCTCTGACGGGAGGAAGAACAACAGGAAGAAATGAGCTCGCCATGTCCGCCACGAAAATCCTCTGGGGTCAGATCCTCACCGTCTTCTTGATCGTCCTGTCGACGACCTGGATGGCGACGCAGTGGACCGCCTGGAGGCTCGGCTTCCAGGCCGGGCTCGGCCCGCCGTGGTTCGAGCTCGCCGGCTTGCCGGTCTATTATCCGCCAGCGCTGTTCTGGTGGTGGTACTTCTACGACGCCTATGCCCCGAATCTCTTCGTGGAAGGCGGATTGATCGCCGTTTCCGGCGGCTTTCTCTCGATCGTGGTCGCGATCGGCATGTCGGTGTGGCGCGCTCGCGAGGCCAAAAATATCGTAACCTACGGTTCGGCGCGGTGGGCCGAGAGGAGGGAGGTGGAAGCTGCGGGGCTGCTTGGCGCGGACGGTGTGGTGCTTGGACGCTACGATCGCCACTACCTCCGCCACGACGGGCCCGAGCATGTGCTTTGCTTTGCCCCAACCCGATCGGGCAAGGGCGTCGGGCTGGTGGTGCCTTCGCTGCTGACCTGGCCGGACTCTGCGATCGTCCACGACATCAAGGGCGAAAACTGGCAACTCACCGCCGGATTCCGTGCCCAGCATGGGCGTGTGCTGCTCTTCGATCCGACCAATTCGCAATCGTCCGCCTACAATCCCCTCCTGGAGGTCCGTCGCGGCGAATGGGAGGTTCGCGATGTCCAGAACATCGCCGACATTCTGGTCGATCCGGAAGGAAGCCTGGAAAAACGCAACCACTGGGAAAAGACCAGCCACGCGCTGCTGGTCGGTGCGATCCTTCATGTCCTCTATGCCGAGAACGACAAGACGCTCGCCGGCGTCGCCGCTTTCCTTTCGGATCCGAAGCGCCCGATCGAGGCCACGCTTGCCGCTATGATGAAGACTGCGCATCTGGGAAATGCCGGCCCGCATCCCGTGATCGCGAGTGCCGCGCGCGAGCTTCTCAACAAATCCGAGAACGAGCGGTCGGGCGTACTGTCCACCGCGATGTCGTTCCTAGGCCTCTACCGCGATCCTGTTGTCGCCGAGGTGACCAGGCGCTGCGATTGGCGCATCAGCGACATCGTCGGCGAGAGGCAGCCGGCGACGCTCTATCTCGTCGTGCCACCTTCAGACATCAATCGGACCAAGCCGCTTGTTCGCCTCATCCTCAACCAGATCGGACGTCGATTGACGGAAGACCTGAAGACAGGGACGAGCCGCCGCCGGTTGTTGCTTATGCTGGATGAGTTTCCAGCCCTTGGCCGCCTCGACTTCTTCGAGAGCGCGCTAGCCTTCATGGCGGGTTACGGGCTGAAGAGTTTTCTCATCGCGCAGTCGCTGAACCAAATCGAGAAAGCCTACGGGCCGAACAACTCGATCCTCGACAATTGTCATGTGCGCGTGAGCTTCGCCACCAATGATGAAAGGACCGCCAAACGTGTCTCCGACGCGCTCGGTACGGCGACCGAAATGCGGGCGATGAAGAATTATGCCGGCCATCGGCTCTCGCCATGGCTCGGACACCTGATGGTGTCGCGACAGGAGACCGCCCGTCAGTTGCTGACCCCCGGCGAGATCATGCAGCTTCCTCCTGCCGACGAGATCGTCATGGTGGCCGGCGTGCCACCGGTCCGGGCGAAGAAGGCGCGCTACTATGAGGATGTTCGTTTCAGGGAACGCATTCTGTCGCCGCCCGAGCTGACCCGATCCGAAAAGACCCGTCCTGACGACTGGAGCTGCTTGCCGATCCTGGTGCAGCCTGGGATGGCGGACGGTCCCGGGATGCTGCGGTCGGGCGATGATCCGACCGAATCCGAGCGGCGCCAACAACCCGAACTCAACCGATTGCCGCCGGTTGAGAAAACAGCTGCGATCGAAAATGAGTTCGAGCTCGATCGGGCCGACGATGATGGAGACGATGATGCTGTCCGCAATCGTCGCCTGGCTCGCCTCGTGCAAGGCGTGGCGCGGCAGGTTTCGCTCGACCCCGACGATGGCATGGAATTGTAGGCGTCATGATCAGTCGAAAGAAGAAGGCGCAGATCTCCGTTTATCTCGATCAGACCATTCTGAAGATGCTCTCGGACTATGCGGCACGGCGCGAACAATCCCAGTCGATGATCGCAGAGGCCGCGATCGCTTCATTCCTGTCGCCGGACGCGGAAGAGCGTCGCGAGGCGGCGATCGCCAAACGCCTCGACCAGGTCGACAGGCGGCTCACCCGTCAGGAGCGCGATATCGGCATCGCGGTCGAGACCCTGGCAGTATTCGTCCGCTTCTGGTTGGCGACCACTCCTTCCTTGCCCGAACAGGCCGCGCTGGCCGCGCGCGCCAAGGCTGCCGAACGGTACGAGGCTTTCGTTGCGGCGTTGGGCAGGCGCCTGGCCAAGGGACCGAAACTGCGGCAGGAGATTTCGGAAGACATCGAGCCAGTGGACGTCGAGAAGAGGCAGTCTTAGCCGCGGCGCACGATACCGGTGTGGCCGCACCGCGGGATCTTGGCGCTGTTGAGTCTAACTTTCGCGTATTTGAAATACGCGAAAGTTGGAGGTGCCAGTCGCTGGTATGGCCACTGCTTCGAGACTCTGCGCAGTCTTTGCCCATGCCCGGTGCATGGCTTGCGCTGATGATGTCGATGTGGAATGCCGATCGGGTAGCCTGAATTTCTTGTCTGAGCGTCCATAGAGCTTGATCAGTGGGTCTCAGACAGAAGCATCGCGCGCTTGGCTATTGCCGACCTGACCGACTCGACGAGTTGCGCGGGAAAGTGACGCGGCAATTTGGAAATCACGACCTCGGCCCGCCTCTCAGCATTTCCGGCAATATCTTCGACGATTTTGCGCATCAGGGATGTCCCCACGCCTGCAACCTGGGCGGTCTGCAGGAAATGGCGGGGCATAATCTCCTGCATCGAATAGTGCCGGCTCTTGCCGACGGACATCGCCAGCTTGAATTTCTTGCGAGGGATTTGCCCGGCATCGAGGCTGGGCTGCGCGGTCAGCACGTCGTAGAGCGGCGTCATGCGAAAACGGCCGCCTGGACTTAGAAAAATGCTGAAATTCTTGGCGTGGCCATCGGTCGCGCCGATCAGCCAGAATACGATGCAAGCCCGCAGAAAAACCGCTATGTCGTCTTCGGGCCGGTCGCTGCCCTTCAGA
>NZ_RZSF01000356.1:0-6391 GCF_004023325.1 Mesorhizobium sp. M1A.F.Ca.ET.072.01.1.1
AGCCAAACGAGCAGC
Organism: Mesorhizobium sp. M1A.F.Ca.ET.072.01.1.1; assembly: GCF_004023325.1. Classification (NCBI taxonomy): domain Bacteria; kingdom Pseudomonadati; phylum Pseudomonadota; class Alphaproteobacteria; order Hyphomicrobiales; family Phyllobacteriaceae; genus Mesorhizobium; species Mesorhizobium sp. M1A.F.Ca.ET.072.01.1.1. The sequence goes on from NZ_RZSF01000356.1 coordinate 16, forward strand.
CGGCGTTGCTGGACACCGAGCTCGAGCACCTGCCGCCGGAACTGCGCTGGCGCGAGTGGATGGGCCGCGTGGAGGCGGTGATCTTTGCGGCAAATGAGCCTGTGCCGCGCGAGGTGTTGGCGCGGGTGGTGGGAAAAAGCTGCAATCTCGAGCTGGTCATCGACGACATCCGCGCCGAGCTTGCCGGTCGCCCCTACGAACTGGTCGCGGTCGCTGGCGGCTGGCAGCACCGGACCAGGAAAATCTTTGGCGACGTCATCCACGCCGCCTTCGGCCCGCCGGCGGGGCAGGGGACAAAAGAACTGACGCAGTCGGAGGCGCTCGTGCTGATGTGCATCGCCTATTTCCAGCCGATCACTCGGGGCGAGCTGTCCTCCTTCTTCGGCAAGGAGGTGTCGCGCGATCTGATCGGCGTGCTGCGCGCGCAGGAGCTCATTGCCTCGGGGCCGCGCAGCCCGCAGCCGGGCGCGCCCTACACCTATGTGACGACGAAAAATTTCCTGTCAGAGTTCGGGCTCGACACGCTGCGTCAGCTGCCGGATTTCGAGGCGCTCGAGGATGCCGGACTACTGAGCAAAGAGAAGCTGCTTGCGGGCGACATCATGCCGGGGTTTTTGGACCCCGGCGAGAGTGGTGCCTACGCCGCCATCGATGAATAGAGGGCCTCTTAGGTGATGGCTTTTTGGCGTGTGCGCAAGGATTCCGCCCAATCGGTGAGGGCCTTAATATCGTCTGAAACTTCAGTCGGCGCCGGCGGCTCTTCATTTCGGACGCGAGAGGGATCATGGGCTTCGATGATGTCGCTGCACTTTTTGAACGCGGTACGGAAGGTCTCTGCGTCGGCTTCTAGGAGAACTGACACCTTCTTCAGGTTTTTCGTGTCGATGTAATCGCGATGACGGATCAATACACCTGCAAAGACGATCTCTTCCAGGGCGCGTTCCCAGGTAGCGCGGAGATGACCATAGAGCCTGATTGCTGCATTGCGATACCCATCTTCGTCATTGGCGTCGTAGAGCGCTTTTGCCGCCCGTTGGTCTTTCTCAAGCCGGTCGACCCGCGCCCTCACCCCCGCATGATCCCAAGGGAGACCATCTCCCACTATGCCCGTTCCATTCGGACCGCGCGATAGATTGGACATTTTCGTCGGAAGGCCTTGGCGGAATGCACCGTCATTCAAGTCGTTTACGAACACCAAGTCGTGCGTAAACACGATGATCTGCCGTTCCTTTGCCTCTTCCACAAGCCGATGCGCAACTTTCCGCCGCCATCGGTGATCGAGGGACGTCACCGGATCGTCGAAGATCAGTGCAGATTTATGGGTGGCAGTTGCCAGCTCGGTGAGGAAAGCCGCCAGAGCTACGCAGGTTTGTTCTCCCTCGCTCAACACCAGGTGCACCTTAGTTTTGGCATTGGCAAAGAGGCGGATTTGATAGTTCGGCGAGCCATACTGGCCGCCGGATCGGACTACCTCGACACGGACTTTCTCCGCGGCGAGTCGAACGATTTCGCGCTGAAAGCGGTCACGCATTCGGGGTGTGATAATCTCGTCTGCGAGTTCGTTACCGAGTTTGGTGATCGCCGTCGTCGACGTCTGGCCTAGGCACTTGGCCAGGCGATCCAGCTTCACAAGCCGATCTATCTCCTTCCCGGCGATGTCGTGTAAGTGGCCAGCAGCGGCTCTATCTTTCAGCTCGTCGTGCTCCGCCTGCAGGATCTTGCGGCCTTCAAGGTCTGCAGCGGCTTCCAACTGACGAGCATAGACGCGTGCTTCGCTTTCAATCTCCACTAGTTCTGCTTCGGGAAGGGCAGCTTGTGGCGACAGCGCCATCCCACCAGGGCTGACAAGATCCCTGAGGCACTGCAACCTACGCAAATCGGCTGACGCCATGAAGCGCAGTACTGCCGCCGCCGCAGTTGGATGGTGGATAGCAATACGTCGCCGGATCTCGCCTATGAACCTGATGTCGGGGTGCCTGGATCGGAAGTCCGTGAGCGCGGTGTCGTAGGCCTTCTCAGCAGCCGTAGCCTGCTTTTCCGTGTCCTCGCGGATGAACCTCTCAAAGGTCACCAGGCGTGCGCCCGCGTCGGCGTTCAACGGTTGATGGCAAAGTACGCAGTGCTCTCCCTCCACTGGCGGGAACTGCTGTTCAACGTGCTTCGAATAATGTCTTGCAGCCTCCCAAAGGGCTCGCCATGTTTCGGCGCCGACCCCAGGAAACGTAGCATCCTTGAAGGCGGTCTCGGCCGACAGCAAAGCCGCCGCGCGCTTAACCCTTGCATCGTCCGCAAGGCCCTTCAGCGCGTTGAGGGCGTCGTCCGTGTAGACTTCCTGTACCTTCTTGATATAGCGCAGGACTTTCGCGATGCCATCGGCGAATTGGTGCTGTTCGGTCGCCGCCTCGACTGGATTCTTTGCCAGGTCTTCGGCGAGCTGCTGAAGACGCGCCCGTTCGGCATCAGTCATGGTGGCTAGGGCACAAAGGCCATCGAGCTTGGTGTTGTGTTTGAGCTGAGACATGATCCGCCCGACAGCTGTGGTCCCCTGCCACGTTGGCGTGTCGAAAACCGGGTCTTTCAGTGCCTTCAGATGACCTTCCTCGGCCTGGATCGAGGTCTTGAGTTGGGTGCAAATTCCAGCAAGATCATCCGGAATATCGAGCCCGAATGGCCGGAACGCGACCTCGTTTTTATCCTGGATATGGACTGCACCGCATTCTCGGTCGAACACGCTCACCGCAGAGAGTACCGGATCCGGGTTTGCATTGTCCTCCCAAGGGAGAACGGGTTGCAGCACCCCATCTCTAGAAATGGTGAAGTTCGCGGTCGCTTTGCCTCCGAAGGAAAGCGAAAACGCATCTGGCATTATTTCGCCGGCTTTGCGCGCCCGGCAAGCGCGCTTGAGTACTCGGCCGTATCCGGATTTGCCAGCGCCGTTTGGCCCATAGATGATCGTTAAACCCTTTTGTTCGAACGCAAGCGTCTGCTTCGGAGCAAGTTGATTGACCCCTACGACGTCACTGAGCGACGATAGCGTGATAGCGGATCCATTTCCTGGGTTAGCCGGCAAATGCGCCGACTCAAGTGGCGCGGCTTCGAGCTCGATATCAGGCGCGCCATGCTCCTTCTTGCATAAATCGAAGATCTCACTGACGCCCGCCGCATCAAGAGTGCCTGACGTCACAATGCGCCGGAGGGCATCCCTCTGCCATGCCGGCCTGCTTTGCGACCAATCGAGAATCGTTTGAAGAACAGTCTTACGCGGTGCGGGCTGATGCATGGCACGATTTACCTGAGGAGGTCATGTGGAATGGCAGGAGACCGCAACCTATACTAGCGACGCCGAGAAGCAATCATGGGGTCAGCACAAGAGGCTGGAAGGCTCCCGCTCCGCCGGTGCTAGGTGGCATCGGTTGGAATAGACGAACCAGGAGCGTACGAATGGAAGAGATTTCTACCGTTGGGATCGACCTGCGAAGTCGAAGTGGTCGTCTGGCGCCAGCGCTGCCAGCAGATGTTGAAGTTTTTTGCCACCCTGCCTCGTTCGGTATGGAATGGTGCGAGCGCCAGCCCGATCCCGCGACCGGCCCCAGTAATTAACATCGTCCTGGTCATGCCGCGGCCCCTATCTCGAGTCCATGAATGAGGGGTGACAGACATGCGATGCCCCGGACACGGCTCAGCAATCAATCGCGAGCCAGCCGAGGGCAACGCGGTCCGCACACGGAGCCGTTTAGCGGTCGAGTGTTGATGTTTATCATAGGATCTAGCTCGCCTCCCGTTGCCCAACGCTGTCGGACTTTGCTACCGAGGCCCAGGAGACCGCTAGCCGTGACGTTCGGGCGACTAGGCCTTGGTGTCCGCATTTGCCTGAGCTTCTGTTCGGGCCTGGAGAGCGCCGCGGATGGCATTTCGATTTGTTCATACAGCCGACATCCATCTCGATTCGCCTTTGCGCTCGCTTGCGCTGCGCAATCCCGAGCTTGCCGAACTCGTCGGAGATGCCAGCCGCCAGGCATTCACCGCGATAGTGGATTTGTGCCTTGCGGAGGATGTCGATGCGCTTGTGATCGCCGGCGACCTTTATGATGGCGACCAGACCTCGATGAAGACGGCGCGTTTTCTGGCTTCCGAGTTGACGCGCCTCCATCAGGCCGGTGTCAGGGTCTACATGATCCGCGGCAACCACGACGCCATGTCGCGGATTTCGAAGCAACTCGTCTTGCCCGACACGGTGACCGTCTTTGCCGGCCGCTGCCAATCCGTGGTCCAGCCTGGCTCTGGAGTGGACGTTGCGTTCCATGGGCTGAGCTTCGCCAGTCCCAAGGCGCCCGAAAGCCTGCTGCCCAAATATGCCGGCCCACAGGAGGGAACTGCGAACATCGGCATCATGCATACGAGCCTGGCCGGCTCCCCAGGTCATGACCTATATGCCCCTTGCAGCGTCGCCGACCTGCACGGCCACGGCTTTGACTATTGGGCGCTGGGCCATATCCACGTTCGTCAGGTCTATTCCGGTGCGAGCACGCTCGTGATGCCAGGAATCCCTCAGGGGAGGGACATCAATGAGGCGGGTGAGAAATCGGTCACGCTGGTCACCATTCGCGACGATCGCTCCGTCGAGATCGAGGAGAGGCTCATTAGTTTCGTGCAGTTCGAGCGGGTGAGCGTCGATCTAACCGATGCGTCGGAATGGAGTGAGGCCGTCATTCGTATCCGAGCAGGACTGGAGCAATCCCGGGAGGTTACCAGATCGCGCTACCTTGTTGCTCGCGTTAGCTTGGTCGGCACAACTGCCCTTTCATGGTCGCTGATGCGCGACCGGGACCTGGCCGTCGCAGAAGCCGAACAGGCAGCAGAACAGGTGGGCGACACCTGGGTGGAGAAGCTGGAGCTTGATCTTTCGGCTCTTGCTGCCGGAGATTCGGGAACTGCCGCCGATCCTACTTTGGAACTCGCGCAGTCCATGCGCGCCAATGCGAACTCGGAAGCATTTCGATCCGAAGCGCGGGAATTCGTATTGAAGACGATCGCGGACCTGCCGCCCGATGCGCGCGGCTTCGCCGGCAAGGACGAAGCAGGCCTCGAACAGTTTCTCGACGATGCGCTTGCCGGAAGCGTAGACCTGGTCACGGCCCGGCTCAAGGCAGGTGCGACGCGATGAGATTGCGGCGCCTTGACCTGACCCGCTACGGCAAGTTCACCGATCAGGCGATCGACTTTGGAGAGAAGCCGGTTGCAGGTCCGGATCTGCATATCGTTTTCGGCTTGAATGAGGCCGGGAAATCGACCGCGCTCTCTGCCTACCTGGATCTTCTCTTTGGCATCGAAGAGCGCAGCCGCTACAATTTCCTGCACGAATATAGCTCCATGCGCATCGGCGGACTGCTCGAATTCGAGGCGCAGACGCTTGCCGTTTCACGCACCAAGAGTCGCAGCAACTCACTCTACGACGCCGAAGGCCGGCCACTGAGCGAAATTGCCATTTCGCCGCACCTCGCTGGCTTGTCCCGCGACGCCTACAGCAGCATGTTCTCGCTGGATGACGAGACGCTGGAGGCAGGGGGCAAGGCGATCCTTGAATCGCGTGGCGATCTCGGCAAGCTCCTTTTCACCGCCAGTGCTGGGCTCGGCCATGCCAGCGATGTGTTGGTCGCCTTGGGAACGGAGGCAGATGGGCTTCACCGGAAACAGGCCCAGACGACCGATATCGCGCTGCTGAAGAAACGGTTCGCGGAACTCAAGTCGCGCAAGGAGACGATCGACACGCTGGCCTCGACATTCGAGGCGCTCGAGGCGGAACGGGCGGAAGCCCAGGAGAAGTATGACCGCAGCCTGACTGAACGCGCGGTGTTGTCGGCCCGGCTCGCCACGATCGACCGATATGTTCGCGCCGCTCCGCTCCTGGCCGAAATAAAACGCAAGGCAACCAGGCTGGCTGAGCTGCCTGACCCCCCGTCTCCAAAGAGAACCTGGAGTGGCAGCGTCGCGGAATTGATCGATCAGGACGCGCGCTTAAGAACGCGTCTCCAGGCGAATGCCGACGAGATCGATCGGGCAAAGGCAAAGATCGAAGTAATCGACGTCGACGACACTGTGCTGGCGATCTCGGAGCAGGTGCGAGGACTTGCCGACCGGAAGGCGCGCTATTTGTCCGCGGGCATGGATCTGCCGACCCGCAAGATGGAAGTCCAACTGCTCGACCAGACGATAGCTAACTGTCTCGCCGCGCTTGGAAGGTCGGCCGAACAGGATCCGTCCCGGCTCATCCTGCCGGCCTTTGTGGTCGGCTCGCTTCGCAACATGGTCGAACAGCGCTCCGGCATCACGACGAGCCTGCGGATGGCCCGCGATGAGGCCGCTGCCGCGCTCGACG
>NZ_RZSF01000357.1:0-6380 GCF_004023325.1 Mesorhizobium sp. M1A.F.Ca.ET.072.01.1.1
CACTTTTGGACCGCAGAACGGGTTCTGGGTGTCGGTGGCGGCAGGCTCGGTCGCTTTGGTCACCGTGCTCGCCGGCCAGTGTCGGCTGGCGACGCCGGACTGCGCCCCGGATGAATGCGAAGCGGCGATTGTTCCGGCTGGATGATGCCGATGCATCCGGTGCTGGCTGGCTATATGTCCTGCTTTGGAACGAACTTCGCCGCCGGGAATGCGTAAAGCCCCGTCGGCGCGCCATGGAGCATGATCTCCCGCTCGAAGACGAAGCCGCATTTCTCCAGCACGCGCCGCGATGCCGGATTGGCGGGACGCGCCAGTGCGATCACCCGACCGGCGCGCAAGGGGCCGAAAGCCGCGTGCAAGCTCCCCCGAACCAGTTCCGTCGCGTAGCCATGCCCCCAGGTCTCGGGGTGAAGATGATAGGACAGGTTCAGCCCATCGAAATCGCTCGATAAGGTGACGCCGCCGAAGCCGATCAGTTTCTCATTGGCTTCGACCGCCCAGCGACCAAATCCGTGCTTCTCCCAATGATCGATGTCGCGAGCGAGCCTTGCGGCACTCTGCTGCGGCGTGTCCGGCGTCGGGTCGGGGCGATGCGCCACCAGTTCGGGGCGCGAGAAAAGATCGGCCAGAAACTCCAGATCCGCCTGTTTGGGCCGGCGCAGCAGCAGTCGTTCGGTCTGCTGGCTGACAGGCAATGGCGCGGCCATCGTTTTTCTCCGTCGCCCTGTCGGCCGAAACGTCAGAGAATTTCCGTCTTGGCGATGTGAATGCCGAATCCTTCGAGCCCGACATAGTGGCGCTCGCGCGAGGCGATCAGGTTGATCGAGGAGATGCCGAGATCCTTGAGGATCTGCGCTCCGAGCCCGATCTCGCGCCACTCGTTCTCGCGCCGGCGCGCCTCTTCGTGATCCTCGCGGTCGCCGCTCTGGGGCCGCTTGCGCTCCTGATGGGCGACGCCGACCGAGCCTTCGCGCAGGTAGACGATGACGCCACGCTTGCGCTCGCCCATCGCCTCCATGATGTGGTCCAAGCGGTGGCTGGTGCCGAAGACGTCGGTGACGACGTCTTCCGAATGCAGCCGCACCGGCACCTCCTCGCCGTCGCGGATGTCGCCGAAGACGACCGCGACATGGTGCATGGAATCCCAGGGCAGCGTGTAGGTGAAGACCTGCGCCTTGCCGCCGGGCGTCTCGATGTCGGAGCAGGCGACGCGCTCGACCAGCGTTTCCTTGCGCTGGCGATAGGCGATGAGATCGGCGACCGAAACCTGCTTCAGCCCGTGCTGCGCGGCGAAAGCCTGCACCTCAGGCCCGCGCTTGACGGTGCCGTCGTCGTTGACCAGTTCGGAGATGACGCCGATCGGGGGCAGCCCGGCGAGTTTGCACAGGTCGACCGCGGCTTCCGTATGGCCCGAGCGCATCAAGACACCGCCTTCGCGCGCGATCAGCGGGAAGATGTGGCCGGGCCGCACGAAGTCGGAGGCACCAACATTGCCATTGGCGAGGTTACGCACGGTGAGCGTGCGGTCGTCCGCCGAAATACCCGTCGTGGTGCCGTGCTTGAAGTCGACGCTGACGGTGAAAGCCGTGGTGTGGGCGGAATCATTGTCGGCCACCATGGGCGCAAGGTTTAGCCTCCTTGCGTCCTCGCGCAGCATCGGCGTGCAGACGATGCCGGAGGTGTTGCGGACGATGAAGGCCATCTTTTCCGGCGTGCAGTGGACGGCGGCAACGATCAGGTCGCCCTCGTTCTCGCGCCCATCATCGTCCATGACGACGACGATCTCGCCGCGCTCGAAAGCACGGATCGCTTCGACGATCTTCTTCTGGTCGTATGGCATGGACGCTCGCTAGCTCGCTTGGGGAATAGGGCAGTAGTTGAGTAGGGAAAAGCAAAAAGTTTGGCGTCGCCGAATGCGACGTAACATTCTCTCCTACTGCCTTACTGCCTTCCCGTCTGTCCTCTATGGCGCAGATAATGATCCGCAATCGCGCAGGCAACCATGGCCTCGCCGATCGGCACGGCGCGGATGCCGACGCAAGGATCGTGGCGGCCCTTGGTCATGACCTCGACGTCCTTGCCGTCCTTGTCGATCGATTTCCGCGGCGTGAGGATCGAGGAGGTCGGCTTGACGGCGAAGCGGGCGACGATCGCCTGGCCGGTCGAGATGCCGCCGAGGATGCCGCCGGCATTGTTGGACAAAAACACCGGCTTGCCGTCATTGCCGATCCGCATCTCGTCGGCATTCTGTTCGCCGGTGATGCGGGCGGCTTCGAAGCCGTTGCCGATCTCGACGCCCTTGACGGCGTTGATCGACATCAGGCCGGAGGCGATGTCCTGGTCGAGCTTGGCATAGATCGGCGCGCCGAGGCCCGCCGGTACACCTTCGGCGACGATCTCGATCACCGCGCCGACCGACGAGCCGGCCTTGCGAATGCCGTCGAGATAGGCGGCAAAGACCGGAACCGAGGCCGGGTCGGGGGTGAAAAACGGGTTTTCCGCATCGCCGATGAAATTCCAGTTCCAATTGGCGCGATCGATCGACTTTTCGCCCATCGAGACCAGCGCGCCGCGCACCACCATGCCCGGCACCACCTTGCGTGCCAGCGCGCCGGCCGCCACTCTGGCTGCCGTCTCGCGCGCCGAGGAGCGGCCGCCGCCGCGATGGTCGCGCAACCCGTATTTGATCTCATAGGTGTAATCGGCATGGCCCGGCCGGTACTGGCGCGCGATCTCGCCGTAGTCCTTGGAGCGCTGATCGACATTCTCGATCAGCATCGAGATCGGCGTGCCGGTGGTGATCATCGTCTCGCCGTCCTCGTCGAGGATGAAGCCGGAGAGGATCTTGACCTCGTCCGGCTCGCGGCGCTGGGTGACGAAGCGCGACTGGCCCGGGCGGCGCCGGTCGAGCTCGGCCTGGATGTCCTCGCGCTTGAAGCGGATCCCGGGCGGGCAGCCGTCGACAACACAGCCAAGCGCGGCGCCATGGCTTTCACCCCAGGTGGTGACGCGGAAAAGATGGCCGAAGGTGTTGTGAGACATGGAAAAACGCCCTGCCCGGCGCGGACCCGGTTCGCCGGTTCAAGCGTGCCTTCTATTGGCGTTTTCCACAGCGGTCAAACGGTGATCGGATGCATCAATCTGTGATCTGGAGGATTTAGTTTTGACACATTCGGTTGGTTTCTGCTCTCTTCCATCCGCCGTTGAGGATCCGCCGTTGCTCATGCCGGCGCAATGACCAAAGAGGACGACGATGCGTACCCTGATTGGCGCCGCCTGCGCCATGTTGCTCATTTCCACCGCCGCCGCGTTCGCCGGCCAGACCGAAGGCTTGATCAAGAAGGTCGACAAGGACACGCTGACGCTGACGCTGGACGACGGAAAGTCCTACAAGCTCAACGCCGAAACCGATCTCGACGCGCTGAAGCCCGGCATGGATATCGTCCTCGCCTACGACGTGACCAATGGCGAGAATGTCGTGACCGATATGCAGCTGCCGGACAGCGACTAGAATCATCCGCGCCGCGAGGTCTTGGCGGACGGCGCAGTACGTTGGTAGCAGTACGTTGGTAGAGGACACCTTTGCCAATGTCCGAGCGCCGAACGCTTCGTCATCCTGGAGCGAAGCAAGGGGCGCAGCGACGCAAACGCAGATTCCCGGATGGCGACGTTCGAGGCCTTCGGCCGACCTCCAACATACGGCCTGAAACGCAGGCCCTACAGCCACTCCAGGGTGCGGCCCTCGAGCCGTAGCAGGCGGTCCTGCGGTACGTCGAGGCTGGCGGCGTCCTGCTTGGAAATGCCGGTGACGAAGCGGAAGAAGCAGCGCATGATCCCGCCATGCGTGACGCAGACGGTCGGCTGGCGAAGCGCGTCGAACCAGGGTTTTATCCGCTCGAGCAGCATCTCGTAGCTTTCGGCGCCCTCGCCGGGCGGCTGGAAATCCCACTTCGCGGCGCGGCGGCTTTTGGTCGAACCCGGGACACGCTTTTCGAGTTCGGCAAAGGTGAAACCCTGCCAGTCGCCGAAGCTTAGCTCCACCAAGCGCGGATCGGTGCGATAGGCGAGCGGGTCGAGACCCATCGCCGCGCGCATCAGCTCCATCGTCTCGCGCGTGCGCCGCATCGGGCTGGCGACAAAGTCGAAATCCGCGGCGTTTCCGATAAGGTCCGCCAACCGTCGGCCGTTTTGCGTCGCCTGCTCGCGGCCAAGTTCGTTGATATCGGTATCCGCCTGGCCTTGCAGCCGACCCTCGGCGTTCCACTGCGTCTGGCCGTGGCGCGCGATGTAGACGAGCGGATACATCAGGTCTCCGGAGGTCGGGCCAGGGCCTGGACGATAGACAGGCGGAGAGAACTAGTCCTTGACGGTCGAGATGTCGGGCGCGTCGACCGCCTTCATGCCGACGACATGGTAGCCGGAATCGACGTGATGGACCTCGCCGGTCACGCCGCGCGACAGGTCCGACAGGAAGTAGACGCCGGAATCGCCGACCTCTTCCTGCGTCACCGTCTGCTTAAGCGGCGCGTTGTACTCGTTCCATTTGAGGATGTAGCGGAAGTCGCCGATGCCGGAGGCGGCAAGGGTCTTGATCGGGCCGGCCGAGATGGCGTTGACGCGGATCTTCTTGGCGCCGAGGTCGACGGCGAGATAGCGCACGCTGGCCTCGAGCGCCGCCTTGGCGACGCCCATGACGTTGTAGTGAGGCATAACCTTCTCGGCGCCGTAATAGGTCAGCGTCAGCAGCGAGCCGCCTTCGCTCATCAGCGGCTCGGCGCGCTTGGCGATGGTGGTGAAGGAAAACACCGAAATATCCATGGTGCGCAGGAAATTATCGCGCGTCGTCTCGACATAACGGCCGGTCAGCTCGTCCTTGTCCGAGAAGGCGATGGCATGGACGAGGAAGTCGAGCTTGCCCCAGTGCTTGGCGATGTCGGCAAAGACTGCGTCCAGGCTTTCCGGATCGGTCACGTCGCAATGGCCGGCGACATGCGCGTTGAGTTCCGCCGCCAGCGGCTCGACGCGCTTCTTGAACGCCTCGCCCTGATAGGTCAGCGCGATTTCGGCGCCGTGATCGACGCAAGCCTTGGCGATGCCGAAAGCGATCGACCGATTGTTTGCGACGCCAAGGATGAGGCCTCGCTTACCGGCCATCAGGCCCTGTCCACCCGCCATGTGCGCAATTCTCCGCAAGAATGTCTGCTTTGTGGAGCCCTATCGCACAGGCACAGGGCCCCTTCAAGCGTCGAAAACAGACTGGCTTGAGGAGAAAACCGCTTCGATCAGCCTTTCCGCTTACGCATCAGGGCTTCGAGATCGGCGTCTCCACCCTCCGGCAGCATCAGCCGCACATGGGCGTAGAGATCGCCATGGCCACCTACTTTTTCCGGCAGGCCCCTGCCCTTCAGGCGCAACACCTTGTCCGAGCTCGACCATGCGGGAACGTTGACCGCGAGCTTGCCGGTCGGCGTCTCGACGGCCACCTTGGCGCCGAGCACCGCGTCGGCGAGTTCGATAGGCAGGTCGACATGCAGGTCGCGGCCCTCGATGCGATAGCGCGGATGGCGGCGAATGTGAATTTTGACCAGCGCGTCGCCCGGCTGGCCGGGCCCCTGCTCGCCCTGACCCTTCAGGCGGATGGTCTGGCCCTCCTCGACATAGGCGGGAAGCTTGACCGTCATCTTGCGGCCGTCAGGGAACATCGCCGTCACCTTCTCCGCGGTGGCCGCCTCTTCGACGGTGATGTCCAGCGTGACATTGAGGTCGGGCGCCTGGACCGGCTGGCGACGGTCGCCACGGCCTGGACCCCGCCCACCCGAAAAGGCCTCCCCGAAGATCTGGCTGAAGATATCGCTGTTGCCGTCGAATGGATCGCCGCCCGGACGACCGGTGCGGAATTCGAAATGCGCCCCGCCCGGGCCCTGCTGACGGCGGAACCCGGCAAACGGATCGCCGCCGGGCGCGCCCTCGAAGCCTTGGAATCTCGGCTTGCCGTCGGCGTCGATCTCGCCGCGATCGTAAGCTGCGCGGCGCTTCTCGTCGCCGACGATCTCATAGGCCTGGTTGGCGGCCGCAAAACGCTCTTTCGCCTTCGGATCATTCGGATTCTGGTCCGGATGATGCTGCTTGGCGAGCTTGCGGTACGCCGATTTTATTTCCTTGGCCGAGGCGTTCTTGGCAACGCCCAGCACCTCATAGGGGTCGCGCATGCTTCCTGCCTGAAAGAGAGATTGGGTCCACAGTTGCCCTCTATATGCGCTCGCATAGGAAGAAATTCCAGTGGTGCAAGATGCCAATGGAGAGTGAAATTAGAGCGCCTTGAACTCCTGCATGCGCCAGCCTCCGGCGTCGGCAATGCAGAGCTCGCCCTGGTACATGGC
>NZ_RZSF01000358.1:0-6362 GCF_004023325.1 Mesorhizobium sp. M1A.F.Ca.ET.072.01.1.1
ATCCACTACTGCGTCGCCAACATGCCGGGCGCGGTTCCGGTCACCTCGGCGCACGCGCTGAACAACGCCACCCTGCATCACGGCCTGCAGCTCGCCGACAAGGGCCTGAAGGCGCTGGTCGACGACCATCACCTGCGCAACGGCCTCAATGTCCACAAGGGCAAGATCACCAATCGTGCCGTCGCCGAAGCGCTGGGTTACGAGATGGTCGAACCGAAGGCGGTGCTGGCCGCCTGAAATTATTTGTCACGTAATTCCGGACGGTACCGCTGCTACAGACCTTTCCTGGAATTGCCCTCGATAAAAGCTTCCTTCTGTCGCCCGCCGGTTCTTCCGGCGGGCGTTTTTTATCGTGTTTCCAACCGGTCCTTTGCGCGAAGAGTCCGGGCAACAAAAAAGCGGAGCCAGAGCCCCGCTTCCTCGATGTTGCGATGTGCCGCCGGTCCATCCGCGGTCGGCCATCGATTAACGACTGCCCTTCTAGCGCGGTTATGCGACGGGAGTACGACAGTTTGCGGGGGCATGCGGGCCGCCGCTCAGCCATGCGAGCGAATCCGGTGCCTCTTGTGTGAAATGCTTCACATTCGGGACCCGAGAAACCTGCCTAGAGAGATTTCGCTACCTGATGGCTACGGTCGCCCTCGGTTCCGGTGAAAACCGGCCCCGCCGGCGGCTCGGGCCGAAGGCTTCTGTCACAGACTTCCAACGACCCGCCAGACCACCGGCGGGCATTTTTTGCCGGCGATCAAGCTCGTTCGATGCGGCACTGGTAGCAATTGTTCCGTGCCGAGCGGACGTGAATGTAGGCTATGTCGTCGCGCTCGAACAAAGTCTCGGCGCGGGCCGCGATATCGCCAGTCGGGACGACGGCGCCGCTGCCGTAGACGATGCGGTCGTCCTTGCCATAACCGCGCACTATGTAGTCGCTGCTTTGGAGCATCTCGGGCAGTGCATCCGCCTCCGCGGGGCGTTGGCATTCGTCCGCATGCAGGAAGATCGGTCCGGTCTCCGCGTAAGGCTGAAGCTCCGGGAACGGCCGGTAGGCGAGGATGAGATAGCTATCGCCGGTTGCGACGTTCTTCATGCAATGCCGGCACGGCACGCCATCGCCATCCGAAATCCTTCGCTCTGGCGTGTGGCCGTAAGCGTCGGGCCCTCCCCGCTGTAAGGCGCGCACGGCTTCGGTCGGCAGGGCTTTGAACTGGATGCTCATGGCAAAATTCTCCGGTGTCCTTGGCCGAAAACTATGCCGAGCCGACAGCGTCTCCCACCCGATTCCTGCCAAGCGCTTCGTGCGTCGCTCGAAGCGCAGTATCGAATTACGAACCCGAAATCACGATGCTAGACTTATCGGACCCGCCATGGACCGCGCTCCGCGCCATGATGATCGCAGAAGAAGGGTGCGGCGCGCGGGCGGCTGAGTCTGGCGATGATCCGAGCATGATACGGCCCGCAGCGACGATCTGGACGACCAAGGCGCCCCGCTGGGCTTGCATCGACACGTCGCTGCCGAACTTCGAGGGCCAGCCGCCGCCGCTTGCGTAGGCGTCGAGGCAGCCGACTGCGCCGCGCTTCCCTTTAGCTACGGTCGCATGACGCTTGCCGAGCGCTCGGCGAAGGTCAGCGGATGCACGACCTCTTTCTTTTGCGCAACCGGCGTAAAGCCAAGCTTCTGGTAAAGCGGCAGCGCCGCCGGGTGGTCGAGCGTGCAGGTCTGCACCGTGATGCGCTTCGGCCCATACGACCATGCAGCCGAGATGGCCGCACCCAGGAACCAGCGGCCGATACCCTGGCCGTGCGCATGTTCCATCATACCGAAATAGGCGAGTTCCACTTCCTCGGGCAGATGTGGCTTGAGGTCGAAGAAGCCGGCGGGAGAGCCGTCGAGGTAGAGCACGCTGATGTCGCGGTCCTCACGATGCAGGCCGGCGGCCAGTTCCTCGTCGCTCAGTCTAAGCACGTTGACCCAGTGCCATTTGCGCCCGACGCGATCCATCAGGTAGCGGTAGAAATGCAGCGGAATGTCCTTGGTCCTCAGCAACGCGATCTGCCGGTTGTAGGGCAGCGGGGGAGATGAGGCCGGCGGTGCGTGCATTTCGAGGAATGTGACCGTGACGTCGATATCCTTCGGTCCACCGTTTTCCATCGCCGTCATTCCTTGCCCGTCGCCACGGGCGTGTCGCTCAGCCCACCCCATTCGGTCCACGAGCCGTCGTACAGCCTGTTGTCGGTATGGCCAAGCGTCTCCAGCGCCAACGTGATCGCCGCCGCGGTGATGCCAGATCCGCACGAGGTGACGACCGGCTTTGTAAGATCGATACCGGCTTCCTCAATGACCTTGCGCAAGCGGTCCTTGGGCAGGAGTTCGCCATTCTCGGCAAGCGCGGCAATCGGAACATTGCGAGCGCCCGGCATATGGCCGGAACGGATGCCGGGACGCGGTTCCGGATCGATACCGGCGAAACGTCCGGGTGAGCGCGCATCGGCGATCTGGCTTTCTCCCCTTCCAACGATCCGGCGCATTTCGTCGAGGCTGACGACCCGGCTTGCATCGAAATCGGCATAAAAGACGCAAGGCGCGATCCGGGTCTGCTCCGCCGTCACCGGCCGCCCTTCCGCCTTCCAGTGGTCGAAGCCGCCATTCAGGATATAGACCTGGAAAACGCCCATGACGCGGAACATCCACCAGGCGCGCGGCGCCGAGAAATAGCCTGGACCATCATAGATGACGATCGTGTCGTCGGCCGAAACACCCATCGAGCCGACATATTGCGCGAAATATTGGGGCGACGCCAATGTGTGCGGCAGCTTGGAATCCGGGTCCGAAACGGCGTCCTGATCGAGGAAGCGGGCACCGGGGATATGGGCGTCGTCATACTCGGCGCGGGCGTCGCGTTTCTGCGCCGGCAGGTACCAGGACGCGTCAATGATGGTCAGTCCTGGCGTTCCCAACCGCTTCTCGAGCCAATCCGCGTCGACGATGAATGGGCTGTCCTCGGCCATTTTTCCTCTCCTGCCCGCTCCTCGTGACTTTGGTAGGTGTTGCTCGTCAATTCGCCGGCATCGGCCCGAAGCGGATGCGGAAGCGCCGGTTCTCGCGGCCCTTCTTTTCGATCTTGCCGATATGGATCTCGCCGATTTCGCCGGTGCTCTTCACATGGGTGCCGCCGCAAGGCTGACTGTCGATTGAGGCATTCTCGCCGATGCAGACCAGGCGAATCCTGCCGGTGCCGACGGGCGGCCGCACGTTCTTCGATTTGACAAGCCCGGGATTGGCCGAAAGTTCCTCGTCGGTGATCAGCCGCGTGAAGACGGGATGGTTGGCCCGCACAAGCTCCATCAACCTCGCTGTCACGTCCTCCTTGCTGAAGCCGGCGTCGGGAATGTCGAAATCGACGCGGCTGTCGTCCTCGGCGACCGCTGCCCCGGTGATCGGAAACGGGCAGACGACGGTGAGCAGATGGCAGGCGGAGTGCATACGCATCAGAAGATGCCGCCGCCGCCAGTCGATGGCGAGCTTCAGCTTTTCACCGACGGCCGGCAGGGCCTGTTCAGGCGCCGGCACATGGATGATCTCGTCCTTGGTCTCGCCGGTGATGGTGGCGGCGATCGCGATTCGGCTGCCGTCGGCGCGCACCAACATGCCCGTATCGCCTGGCTGCCCGCCCGACGTGGCATAGAAGATCGTGAGGTCGAGAAGGATGCCGCCGCGGTCATTGATGGCGACGACTTGCGCCTCCGCCGTGCTCAGATAGGCGTCGTCGCGAAACAGCGCTTCGGTTCTCTGCGCCATCAGGCCACCTTTTCGAACGGCACCGGGATGCTGGTTTTTTCGTCCATCCAGCCAGGGACCGGCAGGTTCTTGCTTCGCAGGAACTCGGGATTGAACAGCTTCGACTGGTAGCGCGTGCCGTAGTCGGCGAGGATCGTCACGATGGTATGGCCGGGGCCAAGCTCGCGCGCCAGCCGAATGGCGCCGGCGATGTTGATGCCCGTCGAGCCGCCGACGCACAGTCCCTCTTCCTGGATCAGATCGAAGATGATCGGCAATGCCTCCTCGTCCGGTATCTGGTAGGAGAAGTCCGGCGTGAAGCCGTCGAGATTGGCGGTGATGCGACCCTGGCCGATGCCTTCGGTGATCGAGCTGCCGTCGGCTTTCAGCTCACCGCTGGTATAGAAGCTGTAGAGCGCAGCACCCAACGGATCGGCAAGTGCGAGCTTGACGTGCCTGCTCTTGGCCTTGAGCCCGAGCGCAACGCCGGCGAGCGTGCCGCCGGAGCCGACGGCGGACACGAAGCCGTCGACCTTGCCGCCGGTTTGGGTCCAGATCTCCTCGGCAGTCGTGCGGATGTGGCCGTCGCGGTTCGCGACATTGTCGAACTGGTTCGCCCAGATCGCGCCGTTCGGCTCCGACCGTGCCATCTGCTCGGCGAGCCGCCCCGAAAGCTTCACATAGTTGTTCGGGTTCTTGTACGGCACGGCCGGCACTTCGATCAGCTCGGCTCCCAGGATCTTGATCGTGTCCTTCTTCTCCTGGCTTTGCGTGTCGGGGATGACAATGACTGTCCGGTAGCCGAGCGCCTTGGCGACCAGCGTGAGGCCAATGCCGGTGTTGCCGGCGGTCCCTTCGACGATGACACCACCGGGCCTCAGCAATCCGCGATGTTCGGCGTCCCTGATGATGAAGAGGCCTGCACGGTCCTTGACCGATTGTCCCGGATTCATGAATTCGGCCTTGCCCAGGATCTCGCAGCCGGTTGCGTCCGAAGCCTTGTTGAGCCGGATCAGGGGGGTGTTGCCGATCGCTTCGATCACATTACGGGGCATGGGGATTCCTTTATGCGTGCGGCGAGACCCTAAAAACCGGAAGCCGCGGTTTCAAGGCAAGATTTTGCCTGGTCCAGTCGCATTCGGGACGCTGCAATGCTCCCGAGCATTTCAACGATGTCATCCAAAAGCGCTCTTTTCATCCCATTTCTTCGCCGCTAGAGCACTAGCCCAGATAATTCGCAGGACTTCCAATGACACTCTACCGGGCCAACCCGAAAGACGGTGTCGCCTGGATCACGGGCGGCAGCAGCGGCCTCGGCCGGGCGCTGGCCAAGGACCTGGCGAGGCAAGGCTATGCCGTCGCGGTGACGGCGCTGGCCAGCGACCCAGCCGACACGCTGCTGGTCGAGACCGCGCAGATGGCCGGCCACGTGAAATCCTTTCCCTGCGATGTGACCGACGAAGAAGGGATGGCACGCACTGTCGCGGCGATCGAGAAAGACATGGGGCCGATCGTGCTCGCCGTCTTCAACGCCGGCAACTACATCGCCACCCCCGGTGAGCATCTCGTGGTGCGCGATTTTCATCGTTCCTTCGCCGTCAATTATTTCGGCATCGTCAACGGACTGGTGCCTGCGGTCGACTATATGCGCACGCGAGGACGCGGGCATGTCGTCCTGGTCGGGTCGGTCACGGCCTATTCCGGCTGGCCGACCACCGCCGCCTATGGCGGCACCAAAGCGGCAATCAACATCTTGGCGGAATCGCTGAAATACGACTTCGACAAGATGAACATCCGCATCCAGGTGATGAATCCGGGCTTCGTCGACACGCCGCTGACCGAGAAGAACATGCTGCCGATGCCGGGCCTGATGCCTGTTCACCGGGCATCGCGCCGCATGGCGCGCGGCATCCGGAGGGGAGGCTTCGAAGTCACCTTCCCCTATCACATAAGCTGGCCGCTGAAGCTGCTGGGCCTGTTGCCGCGACCCGTAGGCCGACTAGTGATCGGGCTGACCACCAGCTGGCGGGGACGGCCGTTGTATTTCGACCGCAAGACGCCGGGCGAAAAAAGTCCAACGGACAAAGCGGCGTAAAGCGCCTCGCGCTGAAACGCATTCAGGCAACGCGCTTTATGCCTTTCTATGCAAGTCGTTTCGCAAAACCGTCGCAGGCTTTTGCACGACATCCGCTGATCCGGGAGAGATTGCCTCTCGGTGGGCACCGCCATAGGTTGAGAATTGTTGCTTGGAGTCGGTCATGGGGCGACGGATCTTGCTTGCGGTACTGGGTCTCGTCGTTATCCTCCTCTCAGGCTTTTACCTCGGCCCACGCGTGGCGGTCGATACGACGATCCGTTTCGATCCTTCGGCGATCGGCGACGATCCGCAGGCCTATCTGGCGCGCGAAGAAGCGGCCGTGCCCAATATCCGTGACGGGTTGGACAAGGAGATCATCTGGGCGAATCCGTTGGTTCACGCCAAGACCAAGCTTGCGATCGTCTACATCCACGGATTTTCGGCATCCAAGGGCGAGATCCGGCCGCTGCCGGACGACGTCGCCGGGGAGCTCGAGGCCAATCTCTTCTACAC